>CAZKOR010000094.1:0-14025 GCA_964554405.1 uncultured Bacteroides sp.
CATTAGATGAATTGTTTGCTGCACCGTCAGAACCACAGCCTACAAGCAAGCTTGCTACCATAGCTGTAGAAAGAAGTGCACTAAGTAACTTTTTCTTCATGTGGAATTTTCCTCCCTTTGAGTTTGATTTTTGCATTTATTATAATTATCAGTTTCCTGATATAAATGCCTTATTTTACGATAAGGTCAAATCGCGTACGGACTGTCCCGGGAAAATCTCTCCCGCTACCGTAATCTGTTCTGCGATCGTTGTTTTGGGATGCTCTATCAAGCTTATCAATTTCTCTGCCGCTTTCTGTCCCATCTCTTTGGTATCCTGCTTTACCGTCGTAAGCAGCGGCTCAATATGTCTCGCAGCCCTGATGCCGTCATATCCCGCTACCGAAATATCCTCCGGAATCCGCAGTCCTCTTTTCTTAATTGCATTGATTCCTCCAAAACTGGCGAAATCATCAGGATAGAGAATGCAGGTCGGCGGATTTTTTAAATCCAGCAGACGTTCGGTACTTGCGTATGCCACATTCGTATCACGGTACGGCGCTTCTATTATGTATTCATCCGGAATATCCAGTCCAAGCTCCGCTGCCGTTTTATAAAAAGAAGTAAGGCGGCTCTTTGCTACCGAAGATTCTTTGCCGTGAATATACGCTATTTTACGGTGGCCTTTTTCATATATATAATGAAGCAGGTCGTGTATGCCCTTTACGTTATCCGACATCACCGCGGAAACATTGTGGAACAAATGGTCTATCGTAACAATCGGAATATCGCTGTTTACCAGTTCCAAAACCTCCGGTGATGAAAAGTCGATACATGCAATAACAACGCCGTCAAAACCTCTTGATTTACTATGTTCTAAATATGACATTTTATTAGGTCTTGTCTTGCAGCAGTTGATAAAAGTAAGGTCGTAACCTTTCGCCTCTGCGGTGCTTTTAAAGCTATCCAATACATATGCGAAGTAATCATGCGTCAGACCGCTCATATCATCATTTACAAAAAGCACTCCTATATTATAGGTACGATGTGTTTTCAAAGCTTTTGCAACGGAATTGGGGAAATAGCCCATCTCCTTCGCTGTCTGTCTGATATGTTCTTTCGTTTCTACTCCAATATCACTATGATTATTAAGCGCCTTACTTACAGTCGCTACCGATACTCCGCACACTATGGAAATATCTTTCATTGATACCATTTCTGTCAGCTCCCATCCTGAAGTCTGGTTGTATTCGCTATCCGACTTCCGATAGAAACCAGCGCAAATCACTTAATCGTTTTCGTAATTTCATTCTACATCAGCTTTTATATTTTTGCAATAAAAATTTATATTCTTTTCGTCATATTTCATAATTTTGTCTATTTTTCACATTTCCGGCACCCCTTTTTAAGTACTTTTGCATAGTATCTTAACAGTTCGTTTTCAATTTGTTCATATTTTCCAGAAATCGATTTCGTATTTTCCCAATTACAAAAACATATTGCATTTCGCTCTTTTTTTCTGTATACTTTTAATATCATTTAGTTTAATTTACAAAGATGTACATAGTTTCAAATTTTCACACTATTATTTAGCCATTTACTTAATCGTTTTCTGTTCATTTTCACAGATTGCAAAAAATTTAAAAAAGGAGAACACGCTATGAAATTTGGATTTTTTGATGATGCCAACCGCGAATATGTCATCACCACCCCCAAAACCCCGCTTCCCTGGATTAACTATCTGGGATGCAACGATTTTTTCTCACTGATTTCCAACACATGCGGCGGATATACCTTCTATAAAGATGCGAAACTGCTGCGTCTGACGCGCTACCGTTATAATGATGTGCCAAACGATATTAACGGCAAATACTTCTATATTAAGGACGGCAGTACAATCTGGAATCCCGGATGGAAACCGACCCAGACTGAACTTGACAGCTACGAATGCCGCCACGGTATTGGCTACAGCCGTTTTATCGGTTCTAAAGACAACTTAGAAGCTTCTGTCCTGACTTTCGTTCCGATGAACGACAACTGCGAAATCAGTCAGGTTAAGCTGACGAACAAAGGAACAAGCGCAAAAGAAGTTTCTTTATTTTCCTATGTAGAATGGTGTTTGTGGAACGCCGATGATGATTCCCGGAACTTCCAGAGGAATTTAAGCACCGGTGAAGTAGAGGTAATCGGCTCCACTATTTATCATAAAACAGAGTACAGAGAGCGCCGCAATCATTATGCTGTTTATTCCGTCAATACACCTGTGGACGGTTTTGATACAAGCCGTGACGATTTCCTCGGCGCATACCGCAGCGCGGCTAATCCGGAAGCTGTAGAAAACGGCAAATGTACAAACTCCATGGCAAGCGGATGGTCGCCTATCGCATCCCACCAGATTAATGTTTCTCTTGCTCCCGGCGAAACAAAATCTTTTGTATTCGTCTTAGGCTACATAGAGAATCCGGAAGATGACAAATGGGAAGCGCCCGGCATTGTCAATAAAAAACCCGCCAATGCTATGCTTGCAAAATATCAGTCCGATGCTGATGTTGAGAAAGCATTTGCGGAACTGAATGATTATTGGAAAGCTCTTCTTTCCAAATATACAGTGAAATCTTCCAACGATAAAGTTGACCGCATGGTAAATATCTGGAATCAGTACCAGTGTATGGTAACATTTAATATGTCTCGTTCCGCTTCTTATTATGAGTCGGGTATCGGACGCGGTATGGGATTCAGAGATTCCTGTCAGGACTTGCTCGGTTTCGTTCATTTGATTCCGGACAGAGCAAGACAGAGAATTATTGATATTGCATCTACACAGTTTGAAGACGGCAGCGCTTATCATCAGTATCAGCCGCTTACCAAGAAAGGAAACTCCGATATCGGCAGCGGTTTCAATGATGACCCGCTGTGGCTGATTGCCGGAACTTCCGCATATGTGCGCGAGAGCGGTGACACTTCCATTTTAACGGAAAATGTGCCTTTCGATAACGATATGTCCGTGGCAGCTCCGTTAATGAACCACTTAAAACGTTCTTTTGATTATATTGTAAATCATAAAGGACCTCATAATCTGCCTCTCATTGGCCGCGCCGACTGGAATGACTGTCTGAACTTAAACTGCTTCTCCGAGCATCCGGGCGAATCTTTCCAGACATTCGGACCCTCAGAGGGACCTGTTGCAGAATCCGTATTCATTGCCGGTATGTTTGTAAAATACGGTGAAGAATACGCGCAGTTATGCGAATTGATGAACGATCAGGCAGAAGCTGACAGAGCAAGAGCCGAAGTGAAAAAGATGTATGACGCTATCTTAAAAGACGGCTGGGATGGAGAGTGGTTTGTCCGCGCCTATGATGCGTACAGCCATAAAGTCGGTTCCAAAGAATGTGATGAGGGACAGATTTTCATTGAGCCGCAGGGCTTCTGTGTTCTTGCCGGTGTCGGTGTAGAAGAAGGACATGCAAAGAAAGCATTGGATTCCGTGAAAGAAAAACTGGATACCAAATACGGCGTTATGATTTTACAGCCTGCATACACCAAATATCACTTAGAGCTTGGCGAAGTTACCTCTTATCCGCCGGGATATAAGGAAAATGCAGGTATCTTCTGTCATAACAATCCATGGGTATCTATTGCGGAGACAGTCATCGGACGCGGTGAGCGTGCTTTTGAAATCTATCAGAAAACCTGCCCTGCTTATGTGGAAGAAATCAGTGAAATCCACAGAACAGAGCCTTATGTATATTCCCAGATGATTGCCGGAGCAGACGCCAAGTTCCACGGCGAAGCAAAGAACAGCTGGCTGACCGGTACTGCTGCATGGACTTTCGTCAATGTTTCCCAGTATATTCTGGGTGTATATCCTACACACACAGGCTTAAGCATCAATCCTTGTGTACCGAAAAACTTCGGAGATTTTGAACTTACGAGAAAATTCCGTGAGGGAACCTACCATATTCAGGTTAAGAATCCTGATAATGTGGAAAAAGGAATTAAGTCGATTACGGTAGACGGACAGACTGTAGAAGGATGTGTGATTCCTTATGTGAAGGGAAAAGAGAGTTACGATGTTGTTGTAACGATGGGAAAGGTGAAAGAATAAAGATTCTTTCACCTGCAAGTTTACGTTTGAAAGACCGAGATTCTTTCAAACGTAAACTCGCGGGTTGTGGCAGGTAATTATTTTACCTGCCGCTTTTTTATGTCAAAATGGCAAATGTTGTATCGCGAAAAGTCATTTTAAAATGATTTTTTCTTGAAAAAAAATCATTTATAAGTTATAATTCTTATACAATCAAGCAGAAAGGAAACTGACAGATGGAAAGAAATATCATGCGGGAATTGGTTGCATGGAAGAATCTGCAAAAAGACAGAATGCCATTACTTTTATATGGAGTAAGACAGGTTGGAAAAACTTATATTTTAAGAGAATTTGGCGACCGCTATTTCAAAAACAGTATATATGTCAATTTCGAGCGCATGCAGGTAGTCGCAGATTATTTTATGGGCGAACTCTCTCCCGACCGAATTGTACGTCTGTTGGAAGAATATTTTGGTCAAAAAATTGTTCCCGAAGAAACCCTCCTGATTTTTGATGAAATTCAGGCATGTGAAAGGGCGCTCACTTCACTGAAATATTTTTGCGAGGAAGCTCCCGAATATCATATAACTGCTGCCGGGAGCCTTCTCGGTGTAGCAATCAACAGGGAATCTTACTCTTTTCCCGTGGGCAAAGTAATTACTAAAACATTATATCCACTTCGGTTTGATGAATTTTTGACTGCACTTGGACAAAGCCATCTTGTCAGCCTGATACGGGAACATTATAGTCAAATGAAAGAAATGCCGGAAGAAACCCATCAGGAAATCCTGCACTGGTACGACCGGTATCTTTTCATTGGCGGAATGCCGGCGGTAATTAATCAGTATAAGGAACGGGAATCTCTGATCAACGTACCCGAGATGCAAAACCTGATCTTAAATGCGTACACTGCAGATATGGCTAAATATACCAGTAACGGTGAAAGCACAAAAATAAGAAATGCCTTCCAGTCCATTCCTGCACAACTGGCAAAAGAAAACAAAAAATTTCAATACAAGCTGATTCGAAAAGGCGCCACGGCAGGATTATTCGGAGATTCCATCGCATGGCTTATCTTCTCCGGGGTTGCACTTTCCTGTGAAAAGGTCACAAGAGGCGAAAATCCCTTGATTGCCTTTAGGGACATGTCCGCCTTTAAGCTCTATTTGTCAGATGTAGGACTTCTATCTGCTTTCACCGGAATTATGCCGGAGGATATTATAAGAAATACGTTATCAGAAATCTACAGAGGCGCCCTGACTGAAAATTATGTAGCACAAACGCTGACAACATGTGGATATCATCTATATTACTGGACATCTGACGCTCCTGTGGCTGAAGTAGATTTTCTGATACAAAAAGAAGGAAAAATCATTCCCGTGGAAGTAAAGTCCGGGGAAAATATAAATGCCAAAAGCCTGAAACATTTTCAGAAGCTGGCCCACCCCGAAAAGATGATTAGACTGTCCCGGAAAAATTTTGGTTCAGACGGAACAGTCTGGGCGCTCCCCCTTTATGCGGCATTTTGTCTATAACATAAAATCATTCTTCACGGAGCCCCGATTTTCTTGTTGCTTTTTCCCGTAAAATGTGTCATAGTATAGATATACAACAATGACATAGGGTTAGAGTTTCAAGGAGGAGTCAGTATATATGAGTCAATATTTATCCATTGGAAAGGTTTCCAAATTAAAAAACGTCAGCATTAAGTCGTTACGCTATTATGATAAGATTGGAATTTTAAGACCCGCTTTTGTCAATACGGAAACGAATTATCGTTATTATACGGAAGAACAGCTCTATCTTTTAGACGCCATTACACTTTGTATTAAACTGGGAATTCCGTTAAAGGATTTGAGTCGTTACGTGGAACATGACTCCATCAACCTGCAAAAACTTCTTTATGACGGCAAAATCCTTGCGGAAGAAAAAATCATGGAGATTCATCAATGTCTTGAAGCTTTGCAAGAGACTTTACAGCAGCTTTCTTCATCCGCAAGCGGTATGGCAAAGATTCCGACAAGCAAATCAGGACTTCTGCTGCCGGACGGTTTTTATCAGAATAGTCTCGATGCGCGCACTATTTTAACGGTTCCGTTAGAAGAGATAGACACGCCGAAATACTATGGGCAGCACATCCTGAAACTCTTTGTCACGGCACAGCAGATAGGTGTAAACGCATCCTATCCGTCCGGTGTTCTGCACGAATATGAGGACGGAAAATTGATAAGATATATGTTTTTAACCGTCAGTGCGGATACTGCCGGAGATGCCTCAGTACAGGAAGGATTATCACCTCAAAGCAAGGAGTTACTGCGCACACTACCCGCTGGAGACTACATTTGTCGCAAAATCTCTGTCCATATGTCAGGGTCTGTACAAGAAGAAATGAAAGAAGTTTTGAAAGGCGATTCTTTCTGTATCATCGAAACCGACACGACCTCCGCTCAAAATAAGAAAAGCGGCTATCCGTTTGAGTTACAATATCTGCCATTAAAAAATCTTTGATTTTTTGTAGCTAAACAATCAAAGATTGTTTAGCTTATTCAAAAGGTCTGATACGATAAGTCACACCTAACTTATTACAGATTTCCCTGCACTGCTCTTCTTCCTCCTCCGTAATTGTTGTTGCTACGGTGGAAAGAACTACGTTCGGTACATACTTACTTACGTTTCCGGCAAAACGCAGCAGTGCGTCATGGGACTGTATGCCGAATTTACTCCGGGTCAGCTTTAAATATTCTTCTTTATCGGGTGTATTCAGGCTAATGGAAATCGTATCAATAAGCCCCTCATACATGGGCGCCGTATCTTTTTCGTAAATCAAGTCGGAAAGTCCGTTCGTATTCAGCCTTGTCCGGATATGGAACTTTTCTTTGGCATATGCCGCCACTTTTAATAAATCCTCCAGCCGCTCCGTCGGCTCCCCGAATCCGCAGAATACTAATTCCTGATATTTGCTCATATCAAACTTATCAAATTCCGCGATGACCTCCTCCACATCCGGTTCCCGCTCTAACCAGAGACTTCCGGAATGATTCATCTCATCCATTGTCTGACGCAGGCAGAATGTACAGGAACAGGGGCATCTGTTCGTCATGTTCACATATAAATTTTCATGTACCTCATATAAAATTACCATTTTGTTGCTAATCCTCCGTTATTTCAAATTCTGGTTTCACAATTTTCTAATCTCTCTTCAGTTGAAACAAAATCTCCTCAAAACATACCCCGTCCGTTCGGGGAATCTCCAGTTCTATGGATTTTAAAATACACTTTTTTACAAATCCGGAAGCCTTTCTCACCGATTTCTCAAAGGCAACCCCGTTCACCGCATCCGCCGCAATGATAGAAGCAAAGACATCTCCCGTACCGGAACGCTCCGTTCCTACCCTGTGCGTACGTATCCATTTCGGCTCTTTTCCTTTTTCATATATATAATTTGCTATAAATTCACCCTGTCTGATACCGGTAATCACAACCTTTTCCGGTCCTTTTTCCGAAAGCTCCTGCGCCATCCGGTACAGTTCTTTTTTCTTCCAGCCGCTGTCTTTATACGGCGTATCGGTCAGTTTACAGCATTCTGTCAGATTCGGCGTCGTAATGTCAGCATAAGAAATCAACTGCTTCATTTCCTGACATAATTCCTCCGTATAGGTAGAATATAATTTTCCATAGTCTCCCATAACGGGATCTATCACAATCTGCGTATTCTCTTTGGAAAATTCGCTGATAAACTCTTTTACAATCTGAATCTGTCTCGCCGAACCCAAAAAACCCGTTGCAATGCCCTCAAAAGAAAGCCCTAACTTCTTCCAGTTGGAAATATATTCCGGCATTCTGTCCGTATAATCATCAAAGAAAAAATGCGGATAACCCGTATGATTGGAAAAAACAGAAGTCGGTACCGGACAGCACTGGACTCCCAGATAGGAAATAATCGGAAGCGATACTGCAATCGAGCATCTTCCAAAACCTGATATATCATTGATAACTGCAAGTTTTTTCTGCATAACAATATGCCTTTCTCTAAAAGATTCCTTTCCTACTTTAGCACGAAAAAAGCGGAACTGCAACCGCAATTCCGCTTTGAAAGAACCTGCCTTTACTATGACTTATTACTTCGGTCGGTACAGAACAAATGTAATCGACCCATCTTCGTTTAATATATATACATCAATCAATAAGTCCGCCAGCCCCAGATCCGAATAGCCATAATCAAACTTGCGGCACATTCCCGCCCTGCCATCTGGGAAAAGACTTTCTACGGATGCACCACCACTGCCTGCCGTTGTCCCTTCATCATCCTTCAATTCATAAGAGTAGATTGCATTTCCATACTCATCTATTGTGCAAATCTGCCTTGTGGACTCGATCGGCTCTGCATACTCATCGATATTTTCCGGTGTCAGCATCTCCATAAATTCATCTACCGCCAAGTCTGTATCATCTTTTTCTATGTCTTCTCCCGGAGCATTCCACGAATCCTCCAATTCTTTCAAATAAGCCTCTGCAACCACCGGATTAGCCTTTGCAGTATCCACAGGCAATGTAAACAGTGCATTCACTCCCGCATAACCAGCATTACGGCTCATTTCACCGCTGTTCTCGTCATATTTGTAAGCATCCGCCTCATAGAAACTTCCCGAACTCACTCCAACATAAATACCTTTATCTGCAAACATCTCAATATTGTCCATCTCAAGAAGCCGATACTGGATTCCGTCTTTAACAAACTCCGTATATCCGCCGCCCATACTCATCAGACTATACCGTCCCGGATCAAGCCCTCGAATGTAATGAGACGCATAGAATGGCTGTTTCCCGTATTCATCAGAAGAAGTATCCGGCATAGGCGTTCCATCCACATGTTCAATCGCAACGACCGTATAAATCTTGTTGTCTTGCACTTCACCCCGGTCGTTTTGCATCATGAAATCGCTGATATTTCTGCCTGCTACACTTCCAAGCAGCGTGACGCGATAACCACCACTTTCCTGCGACTCATTCACTAAAATTGCATCTTCACTTAAAAATGCCTTATGCAATGCATCATTCTCCACCTCCGCTGCTACTTCTGTCGGGCTTAAGTATTTATATACCGCCAGTACTGTACCGGAACATAACGCCAATATACATGCCGCCGCAATCGCCGCAGCCGAAATCCTTCTTTGATAACTTCTCTTTTTTTTAGTCATTTTGCCTCTCTCCTTTACTGTCCGAAGAATCCGGTCATTCAATTTTTCACCCGGCTCGTCTATCGGAGTCAGCGCTGTTTGTAAAAGTTTATCTATATCTTTTCTCATCATTATAGTTGCCCCTCCAATTTCTCCTTTAGGATTTTCTTTGCTCTGCGCATTCTGGTCTTCACAGTGTTTTCAGACATTTGAAGCAATGCCGCAATCTCCGCGATCGACAACTCTTCCATATAGTAGAGTAGAATCGGTATTCTGTATTTATCCGGGAGCTTTCTGACCATTTCCCTGACAAGCAGACATTCCTCTTTCGCGACCAGCAGTTCTTCCGTCCCCTGCTCCTTATCAACAATGTTCTCCATCGTCTCATCTACGGCTACACTAACGCCGGTAATCCTCTGTCTCACCGACAGCTTTCGCTTATGGTTCCGATATAAATTTAAGGCAACGCCCATCAGAAAACTCTTTGGATTGGTTTTAATCACTACTTTTTCGCCCATCTCATACATTTTCAGAAATGTGTCCTGATACAAGTCGTCTGCCTCCTGCCGGCTGTGTGTCACATGACAACAGAACGAGTATAAATCCTTGCCGTATGTATAAATATATTTTTCCAGTTCTTCCTGTTTCATCATAACCTCCGGTATTTCCAGCAGCCCTCATGATGACTGCCGGATATTGGATATCCACGGTACTCATTCTCACAAAAAATTTTCCCTTTCACTTATATAGAGTAACAAGCCTCATAAAAGTTTCACACACTGTCTTCCGTTTGCATTTTCTCCTTGCCATCTTCGACAAATCCTATTATACTAAAAATATATTATCATGGCGGTGGTATCCTCATTGCTGCGATAATATCTACGAAATTTATATAATATACCACGGGAGAAATAATACTATGAAGAAAAAGCCCAGCATTATTGTTATTTTACTATTGCTCTGCCTGTTACCCGCAATCCTTTGCGTTGGTGTTAACGTGGTTTCCTCTGCATCTTATATGGAATCTACGACAGAGTCAGAAATTGAAGTTACATTAAAATCTACCGGTTACACACTGCTTGAAACTTTCAATTCTATGGATGAAGGTTCTTACTGGCTTTCCGGTTCTCTGCTCTATAAGGGCGGCGTCAATCTGAACGACCGTATTTCGGTTGTTGACTTCATTAAAGAACAAACCGACATAGACTGTACTCTGTTTTATGGCGATACCCGCTATTTAACAACAGTATTAAAGGAAAACGGCACTCGTATGATAATGACACAGTGCTCCGATACCGTAAAAGATATTGTTTTAACTCAGGGAAATACATATTTTGCCAAAAACATTGATATCGGCGGACAAGATTATTACGGCTATTACATTCCGATTGAACAAAACGGCAGCATTGTCGGCATGATTTTTACCGGTAAACCGAGTTCCGAGTTGTCGAAAGCAATGAACAGCTACATGGCTTATGTTCTTTTAATCAGCGCTGTTTTACTAATTGTCATTATCGCAGTTGCCTTTCTCATAGGAAGATTAATTGCAAAACAGATTCAGACTATTCGTAGTACAACCGTAATGCTTTCCAAGGGCAAACTGGATTTTGAAGTAGAGAATAAAAATAAAATCAGAGAATTATATGAGGTGGCTGACGCAGCAGAAAAACTACGTACGCAGTTAATAGATGTTGTACAGATGATTTTAAGCTGTGCCGGTACGGTCGATACATCTGTTGCCCATGTAGACGACTCCCTCAACAATTGTGCACAGGCTGTTAAAGACTTGAGCACTACTATGGAAGAATTGGCATATGGCGCACAGAGTATGGCAAGTTCCGTAGAGAAACAGTCCATGGGTATGAATGAAATTTCCGGCAATATTACCGACATTGCAGAAAGTTCTAATGCTACAAAAGAGGTTACAAAAACTGTCTCTGATGTCAGCCATACGGCAAAAGCGAATCTGAATGAGCTTTTGAAGGCCAATACTTATACGACTACAAGCGCAGAGAATGTTATTACCAGTATTTCCAGCGTCAGCGATGCAGTACAGCAGATTACTACGGCAGCACAAATGATTATGGATATTTCCGACCAGACCAACCTCTTATCCTTAAATGCAAGTATTGAGGCGGCAAGGGCCGGTGAAGCAGGAAGAGGATTTGCCGTTGTTGCCGGTGAAATTCAGAAACTGGCAGAACAGTCCAATTCCTCCGCACAGCAGATTCAATCCATTATTGAAGAAATTACAACGAAAACCGAAGAATGTACTAAAATCGCAGGTCAGATTCAGGATGCTGTCGGCAAAGAAGCTGAAGCGCTGCGCAGTGTAAACCGCAGCTTTGAAGATGTAGACAGCAATATTTCCGAAGCAGCCGACGCCGTCAATAAGATTACGGATATCGTTGGTATTACAGAACATAGCAAAGGCAGCGTTGTGGATTCTATTAATGAATTATCCGGTATTTCCGAAGAAAATGCTTCTTCTGCCGAAGAGGCAAACGCTTCTACGGAAGAACTGAGAGCTAACATCGAGGAAGTTGCAGGACAGGCTAACGAACTGAAATCGGTTATTGAACAGCTTAACAACAGCGTTTCATTCTTCCATCTTTGATGCAAAAGCGCAAGCTGCGGAGCTTGCGCTTTTTTGATGCCATTCATTCTACTCTGAAACGGAGATTTTTATGGAAAGACAAATAGCAAAACACATAAAACATATTTTATCCTTATTGATTACGACAGTTTTCATCTTGGCTGCTGTTTCTATCAGCACAACAGCCAAGGCATCAGACGGCGGCGGACGACAGATAGACATTCTTTTTCTTCACGATACCCACTCCCACCTGAACAGTTTCCTTACGGTGGAGAACGGCCAAGATGTGACTCTGGGCGGCTTTGCCAACATTATGACTTTAATTAATCAGGCAAAAGAAAATAACCCGGATACGCTCATTCTGGATGCAGGAGATTTTTCTATGGGCACAATGGTGCAGACTATTTTCCATACTGAAGCGGCTGAACTGCAAATGCTTGGTTACATGGGCTGTGAAGTAACAACGCTCGGCAATCACGAATTTGACTACCGCTCCTCGGGTCTTGCAGGGGCACTCAATGCAGCATCCTCAAGCGGTGAACCCATTCCTGCCATGGCGCTGTGTAACCTCGATTGGGAAACGATGGAATCCGAAGGACTTACCGAAGAACAGCAGCTTTTGAAAGACGCTTTTGACGCCTATGGAATGAGGGATTACATCATACTGGACAAAGGGGGAATAAAAATAGCCGTATTGGGTATTTTCGGTGAAGATTCCCTTTCCTGTGCTCCTACCTGCGTACTGAAATTTAAAAATGCATCGGAAGCCGCAGCTGCCACGGTCAAAGAAATTAAAGAAAAAGAAGATGTCGATATGATTATCTGTGTCTCTCACAGCGGAACCAATGTAGACGAAAAGAAATCCGAAGATGAAATTCTGGCAAAAGCTGTGCCGGATATCGACCTTATTATCAGTGGTCATACACATACCTCTCTGTATGAGCCTATAAAACACAACAATACTTATATCGTATCCTGCGGCTCTTACGGCAAAAACCTTGGAACGCTTTCCATGTCACAGCTTCCAGACGGCAGATGGACCTGTGACAGCTATTCTCTCGTTCCCATTACGAAAGACATTCAACCGGATACAGCGGCACAGGAAAAAATAGACGGTTTTATGGAAATAGTAGACAGCACTTATCTGTCGCAGTTCGGATATACCAGAAATCAGGTATTGGCACAGAACACAGTGGAATTTTCCACCTCTTCCGATTTATATAACACTCACGCGGAACATAATCTGGGAAACCTTTTGGCGGATGCGTTTAACTATGCAGTAGAAAATGCCGATGACTTTGACGAACATCCCGTGGATGTTGCCATCGTTCCTTCCGGATGCGTCAGAGATACTTTTGCCACAGGCGACATTACCGTGGAAGACGTATTCAATGCTTATTCCCTCGGTATCGGTCTGGACGGTATTCCGGGATATCCGCTGATTAGTATGTATTTGACCGGTGCAGAACTCAAAACAGGCGCGGAAATCGATGCCTCCGTATCAGATTTTATGAAATCCGCAAGGCTTTATCTGAGCGGCTTTAATTTTTCCTTTAACCCGGACAGAATCATTCTTAACAAAGTCACCGACTGTTATTTGACTGACGATATGGGAAATCGGGTGGAAATTGAAGATGATAAACTTTACCGGGTCGTATGCGACCTTTACAGTGGACAAATGTTAGGAGCGGTAACAGATGTATCTTATGGTATCCTCTCAATTCAGCCTAAGTTTGCGGACGGAACGCCTATTGAAAATATTGAGGACGCCATTATCACAAGTAACGGTGCGGAAGTGAAAGCATGGGTATCTATTGCGCAATATCTGGAATCATTGGATGATACGAACGGTGACGGCATTGCCGATGTACCGGATTATTATACCGGCACACAGGGACGAAAAATCGTTGAAAACAGCCATTCACTCTCTGATTTATTGAAAAACCTCAACAAATATGCTTTCATTATCATTCTCGCAGTGATTGTTGCAATTGTACTGGTTATTGTGATTATCTGCCTTGTGATAAAATTAATCAGAAATTTGATACGGAAACGCAGAAAATAATTGTGCATAACTCTTGACATTTTACTGAAAAATATATATAATTTCTTTTGTTGTGGGGTTGTTTTCCACAAATGTGCGTTTAGCTCAGCTGGATAGAGCGTTTGGCTACGGACCAAAAGGT
>CAZKOR010000095.1:0-13940 GCA_964554405.1 uncultured Bacteroides sp.
ATCATAACACGGATTCATCCAGATAGCATTGCAGCCTAAAGAAACAATGTAGTCCAGTTTCTCAATAATCCCGTTAAAATCACCGATTCCGTCTCCGTTGGAATCTTTAAATGACTGGGGATAAATTTCATAAAATACTGCATCTTTTAACCATTTTGGCATATTCTTTCCTCCATTTTTCTCTTCTTTATTTTCTTAATCCTTTCGGATAATGATTCTTCATCTGTCCGCCTCCCGCTTTTCCAAAACCAATAGTATAGCCGTCTGCTGCTAAAAGCATCCAGCCTTTTAAAGAAACATCACAGGAAAATGTTTCTCCCCGCAGATAGCACCTCGCCTGTTCTTTGGTCATTTCATAACACCTGTCTGTTTTTTCGGGCGATAAGTGCAGGGCAAGCGCATGAGCGGGATCAAAACGGTTTTTCTTCTGTGTCGCCACATGAAGTCCCGGCCGGAGTATGGTAAGTCCCTGAAGCGGTATCATCTGCGCAGGAACCAGATAAAAATGGTCTCCAAACATTGTAAATACGCCGTTTTTCTCCCATTCTTCCCACGTATCCGGAGGTAACGCCAGTTCCTCCTGTAAAAATAAACGACACTGCTTTACGGCATCCACTCTGTCCTTCCCTTTCTCTCTCGTTCCGGTTTTTTTCTCCAAGGCGGCAGATTCAGAGACGGCATAAAGTCCGTCCGCTTTTTTCAGTTTCGCTATGAAATGTCCCTCTCCCGCTATTTTATGCGGCCACAACCGCATGGTATGTACAAGAGCGTCTGCCGGATTTTCCACCCACTCCGCTCTCCCCGGGGCAAAAAAGCTCTCCAATTCGCTCTCTTCTATAGTAAAATCATCATGCTCCTGTATAAAGGCGCTGATAACGCCCTCATTTTCCTCCGGAGAAAAAGTACAAGTAGAATAGACTAACGTACCTCCTGGTCTTAGCATTAGCGCCGCCTGCTCTAATATGGAACGCTGCCTTTTTGCACACATTTTGACATTCTCCGGACTCCACTCACGAATTGCCGCCTCCTCTTTCCGGAACATACCCTCTCCGGAACAGGGCGCATCCACTAAAATCCTGTCAAAAAACAGCGGAAAGCGTTCTGCAAGACGTTCCGGCGTTTCATTGCAGGCTACCGCATTGGAAATTCCCATTCTTTCGATATTCTGAGACAGAATTTTGGCTCTGCCGGGAACGATTTCGTTGGAAACCAAAAGCCCCTCTCCTGACATTTTTCCTGCTATCTGCGTACTTTTCCCACCCGGCGCGGCACATAAATCCAGAATTTTCTCTCCGGGTTTTGGGGCAAGCACCTCCACTACCGCCATAGCGCTTGGTTCCTGAATATAATAAGCGCCCGCTTCATGGAAAATATGTTTTCCGGGCTGCGATTCTTCTTCATAATAAAAACCATCCGGCGTCCATAAAATCTCTTTCAGCGTAAACGGCATTTGTTCTAAAAACCTCTCCCGGCTTGTCTTTAACGGATTCAGACGCAGTCCATACAGGCGTTTTTTCTCATAGTTTTTCAGAAAATCCGGATATTCGTCCTGAAGCAGGTTTTTCATCCGCTTTTGAAAATCCTGCGGCAAAATTTCTTTTTCATCTATCTGGCTCATTTTTTTGATTCCTTTTTACATGTTTACTTTTATATTCCACCTGTTTGCTACTTTTTTAGTGTATCAATATTTTGCGCTTTTTTCCATATACTTTCAATATGACTTGCGCATTTTTTTCAAACTCTGTATAATAGAACACGCATGAAAAAAATTAGAAAACGAATGAGGAGAAATTATGGTATCACAAATTTGTATTATTATTGCAATCATCGCCTACTTATCCATCATGATTTATGTAGGTATTTCCTATTCCAAGACAAACACCAGCATTGATGCTTTCTATCTGGGCGGCCGGAAGCTCGGTCCGATTGTCACCGCCATGAGCGCCGAAGCCTCCGATATGAGCAGCTGGCTTTTAATGGGACTGCCCGGTGTGGCTTATCTGTCCGGTATTGCAGAAGCAGGATGGACCGCTATCGGTCTTGCTCTTGGAACTTATGTAAACTGGTTAATTGTTTCCAAAAAAATCAGGCGTTATACAAGTGAAATTCATGCACTTACCCTGCCGGATTTCTTTTCCAAACGATACGGAGACGATAAAAATATTTTAACCTGTGTAGCGGCTATCGTTATCATTATCTTTTTTATTCCTTACACCGCCTCCGGTTTTGCGGCATGTGCCAAACTGTTCAATACACTCTTTGGTCTCAATTATATACTTTCTTTATTTATAAGCGCCGCAATTATTGTTATTTACTGTACATTAGGCGGTTTCCTTGCCGTCAGTACAACCGATTTGATTCAGGGCATTACGATGTCCATCGCCCTGATTATTGTTATCTTCTTCGGCGTTTCAAGCGCCGGCGGGTTTGGCAATGTGGTTGCCAATGCACAGGCGCTGCCCGGTTACCTGAGTATGGTACAGTCCTATATTCCGGGAACAGATTCCAGCACACCATACAGCGGATTAGCAATTGCCTCTACTCTCGCCTGGGGATTGGGTTACTTCGGTATGCCGCATATTCTGCTCCGCTTCATGGCTATTGAAGATGAGAAAAAACTGACTCTTTCCAGAAGAATTGCAAGCGTCTGGGTTGTGATTTCCATGGCAATCGCCGTATTTATCGGTATTGTGGGCTACAGTATGTCCAAGGCTTCCGTAATTCCCGCACTTGAGGGCAGCAATTCCGAAACTATTATTGTGCAGATTGCTTCCGTATTAAGTCAGCATAATATCCTGACGGCACTGCTTGCAGGGCTGATTCTTGCCGGTATTCTTGCTGCTACGATGTCCACTGCCGATTCCCAGCTTCTAGCCGCAGCATCCAGTATTTCACAGAATTTGCTGCAGGATTTCGGCAAAAAGAAGATTGATACCAAAACTTCCGTTAAAATTGCAAGAATTACGGTTATTGTTATTTCACTGATTTCCATACTGCTTGCCTCCAATCCCGACAGCTCGGTATTTGAAATTGTTTCCTTTGCCTGGGCAGGCTTTGGCGCAGCTTTCGGTCCGGTTGTTCTATGCGCCCTATTCTGGAAGCGTTCCAACAAATGGGGTGCACTCAGCGGAATGATTGTCGGCGGCGCAATGATTTTCATTTGGAAATACGGCATTGCCAGACTCGGCGGTCTCTTTGCCATCTATGAACTGCTTCCGGCATTTCTTTTAGCAACCGTTGTCAATATCATTGTTTCTCTGACAACTGCTGCACCGTCTAAAGAAATTGTTGAAACATTCGAAAAAATCGAGCGCTAACGCTTTCTCTATAAAGTAACATACGCTGGGGCTATTGCCCCAGCGTACTTCTTTCTCCGTGTTTATTATAGGAATCCAACAGATATGCCGTATTTATCTTTATTTCATAAACTTCCTCTTTTGTGACGGCTCTGGTTCCCGTCAATTTTTTCTTTTGCGGCTGCTGCTTGTTCTCTTTCCCCGCTTTCTGTTCCATCCCCTTCAAAAACGTCTGAATTCCGTTGCTGATTTTGCCCATATATTTTTTATAGTCTAATACAGACTTTCGAGCCGGCTGCTTATTTTCAATAACATCCGCTATTTCCACTGCTGCCGGCTGCATGACAGCCAAAGTTTCCGCTGCTGTCTCTGCTTTATTTTGGTTCTGCATACCACTGATACTGACCGTATCTTTCTGATGTCCGGCTGCTTTAACGGCGGCTTTGCCTACTCCTTTTATCACATTACCGGACGTTCCTCTCCCCACTGTTCCGCGTCTGTCTATACCGTCTCCAATACCTGTAAAATTGATATCAGAAAAAGGCGGCTGACTTTTCTGTTCACCCGCCTGTGATACTGTGTGCCTTTCCTTAGCGGCACTGCCGCCGTCAAAAGAAACTCCGCCCAGCATCTTCCTCTTTGGTTCAGCATCATGATGATGAAAAGCACATTTCATCACATGATGCTCCGGACTTATACTGTCTTGCAATAAATTCATTCGTGTTACCTAAGTTTTCCTACATTTATGTTAAGACCAAAAATTAAAATAATTTCCTTTAGAACCATAACTGCGTAGCAAATTACTGTAAGAGTTTGCTATCAGGTTACTCATCCCGGTAACTGCATTTGACTGTACATTCTTTGCCGCTGAGCTTGTCTTTTCTGCAAAAGAACCTGGTCCCCATGCTTTTTTCAACTGTGCTGCACTTGCTCCTGCAAGTGTCTTATCATTAACGGAAAGCGTACCGTCCGCATTCTGGGTGATGCCTGTTGTCTGCAGAGCAGAACGATACATTTTTGCATTGGCATTTAACTGATTCAAATAGCTGTTATCCACTCTGCCGCCGCTGGTTTTTAAATTCCGCACCATACCGTTATACTTGTTTACAAAGTCTTTTATCTGCTTTGTTACTGCTGTGGTATCGCCGCTTTCCTCCGCCTTGGCAAACAGAGAATCCTCTCCTGTGTCCGTCAATTTGGAAGCAATACTTTGCACCTCACCCGCATTTTCTTTCATACTCAGATAATTGGACTGTGTACTGTTTGTCTTATTTGCTGACTGCGTACTTAAAAACCGGTTTGCCGTATTCGTATTGTAGCGGTCCATCATTCGGCTTCTTCTCGTACTGCTTTTATTACTGTTCAGCCCAAGCATCGCGCTCATAAAACCTCTTGATACTCTCATATTAACACCCCTTTATTGTTTGTTGTTACTTAGTATATCGAAAGTCCGAATGAAAAATAAAGAGGTTTGTCATCAACAACGCCGTTTCTGTCATGAATTGTCTGCCGAAGCTTTCTACGGGCGGGCAAGCGCTTGCCCTTTTTAATCAGTACGCCCCTGCAGCATAATGGTCAGAATAAAAACATCATCGCGGATTTCATAAGACATTGTTCCCAAATACTGCTCCACAACGCTTTTCATATTCTGCATACCGATGCCATGCATCCACTTATCCGGTTTGGTTGTAGTCAAAAGACCGGAAGGCATTTTCGCCTGTAAAAGGACACTATTATCGCAATCATTTTCCATATGAATAAAAAACATTCTCCCTTTTTGGTAGCTGCGTACCCGGATATGCAGCATTTGTTTTCCGGCACGCTTCCTGCATGCTTCTATCGCATTGTCCAGTGCATTATTCAGTAAAATCCCTAAGTCAAATGCCTCAATGCCAAGATTCTCCGGATAGATAAACTCACTTATAAGCTCAATTCCTTCGTTTTCACATTCCTGCCATTTCCGGTTCATAACCACATCCGTAACCGGATTCCCTGTATTATAGTGAAATGTCAGCGCATCCAAAGCATTTTTCATACGATACAGATATTTTCCGGCTTCCGCATCTTTATCTGCATAAAAAAGCTGTTCCATATCCGCAATGCAGTTATTCATATCATGGCGCATACTGCGGATACCGTCATAAAGCCGTTCCATATCCTGCACATGTTCTGTCATATCCGAAAGCTGCTGTTTGTAAAAAAGCATCCTGCTCTTTTCCTCTTCGGCATGCATCAGCTCTTTATAAATTTTCGTACTGTATACAATGGATAATAGGCATAAAAAGTTCATGAGCGGTATGATGGCATACATTCCCGCATGTTTATCATAAATGAAATCATACTCAGCGCCATTTCTTGTATAAAAAAGACAGCGCAGCATGACGTCAAACGCCATACCGACAGCCGGAAAAAGCATTAAAAACAAAATTCCCTGTCTGTCAATATTTTGTACGCCCCGCCTGTACTTTAGTACAACACGAATCGTAATATAGCCAACTCCAAAATACAAAAGCATTAACGACAGATTCCAGACATATCCCACAATCCGCATGCGGTCCGCATAAGTTTCCAGCGCTGAAACATCATCCATCATCCTGTTTATCTGCCAGTCATTGTATGCATTGAGAAACAAAGTCCAAAACCCGTGAACTCCAAACTTTGCCAGTTCCAGAATCGTCTCATATAAAAGCGTCAGATATGCTTTCATGAGCTTTTTGCCCTCATAAAAAATATCCAACAGCACAAAGCAGACAAGCATCATCAAAATGACTTTGATAAGACTGGTACTGCTGTTTTGAACCGCCATGCCCTCCCCATAAAGAAGCCTGTTCAACCACCCGGAATTGCTAAGCCAGAATCCCCAAATGACAAAGAGCAGGAAAAATAAATATCTTCCCTGCTTACTAAACTGCTTTTTCCAATTAATCATATCATTGCACAGATACAGTAACAGAAGCCCCCTTACCGCGCATTCCGTTATATCAATCAATTGCTCCATACTGATTTTCTCCCGTACTATGATGACGTTTTATGCGCTGTGGAATATTCCTTATATAAATAAGCATGGTCTTCAATATAACGCCATTTCCCTTCAGCATCAGCCGTCACACAAATATATTCTCTGCCGTCTTTATCTATCCCATAGCTTACTGCACAATGTTCCGATTGTCTCACATAACCTGTTTTTCCACAAATCACTTCGCCGTTTGTATCTTTATCCTCGATACGGCGCAAAAACCAGTTAGATAAGAGCATGCCCTCCGGATGTTTTTCCGTTTTGGAAGTCGTATACGTATGCGCCGACAACACTTCCCTGCACGTTTTGTTTTTTACGGCAGCCTGCATAATAACCGCCATATCACAAACCGTACAATAATGATTATCGTCATAGATCCCTATGCAATTTGTAAAGTGCGCTGTTCCTGCTATACCCAGTTCTTCCAGTTTTGCATTCATCAACTCGACAAAAGCCTCCTGAGAACCCGCCACATAATAGGCAAGTCCCAGCGCCCCGTCCGCACCCGACGGCAAAATAGCCGCATATAATAAATCCCTGATTGTCACAACTTCTCCGGCTACAAATCCTGCATTGCTGCAATTATTTGTCAGACAATAATCCGTAATATCACTTGTTATTTCAAATGTATCATCCAGATTGTCAATGTTTTCCACTGCAACAAGCAAAGTCAGCACTTTTGTCATGGATGCCGGAACGATTCGGGCTGTCTCGCCTTTTCTTGCGATAATCGCTCCGCTTTCCATATCTATAAAGACAGCATAATTGCTGACAATATCGCTCCCAAGCTGTATTGTGTCTTCTGTTACTTTATATTCTGAGAACAGAACGTTATTCTCAGTCTCTGTCTTTTCATCTTCCTCACTCTCCTGATGTTCCAATATCGAACTATCAGAATCCACTGTCTGACTTATCTGTACTTCTGCCTGTGTGGGCAGTACGGATTCCTCTTTTTCAGTCTGCTCCGGCTCTACATCCGTATTTTTCGCTCTTTTCCCTATTCCTATGGCAATGCAGATTACAAGCAGGACAAATACTGCCACGATTCCCGGTATCGCTGCTTTCCGAAACAATTCCTGCCTTTGCTTTTGACGTCTCATTTCCTGTTTTCTTTTTTCCCACCGCGCCCTGCGTGCGGCTTCTTCGTCCAGCTGATTCCCCATATCTGCCATAAACTTCATCTCCGTATAACCTGAATTTCATACGCATATCTTTGTGATAAATAACGTCTGCTGAACGTTTATTATATGACGTATTCGACCTTTTTGTCAATCTAGGCAGCCTTTATGTACCGCAAAACAAAAGTGGATAAGTATCCCTATCCACTTTTGAAAAATATTGTTATGGCAGTCAACTACTAGAATGATTCCTGCAAAAAACTACAATATGTCTGTACAAACTCACCGTACTTTCGCTTTGCCAGATAAATCTGCTCCCCGTTACTGATACGGATGCTGGTACTGTCATATCCCCTGACTTCCGCTAATGATACAAGATAACTGCGATGGCAGCGATAGAATCCCTCACCCAGTCTTTTCTCCAGTTCTTCCATCTTCTCGTAAAACTCCAGTTTTTCCTGTCTCGTATGCAAAATGACTTTTCTGCCGTCACTTTCCGCATACAAAATCTCCGACAGATTCAGTCTGCGGTAACCGTCCGACACCTTTATCAACATATATCTTTGCCTGTTCTTTGCTTTTTCCACTTCCGCAATGGCTCTTTCCATAACCGAAAGCAGCTTCTCTTTTTCTACAGGCTTTAACAGATAATGAAAGGCGCCTACATCAAATGCCTGAAATACCTGTTCTTTTATGCCTGTCACAAAGATAAGCAGCATATCGGAAAGTTCCCGCAGCTTTTTTGCTGTCTCCATGCCGTCCATGCCATCCATAGCAATATCAAGCAGTACGATATCCGGCATATACTGCCCTCCTACCGTCTCCAATAACTCCTGTCCGGAGGCAAACTCACGTATCGTCATTTCCGGAAATGCGGATTGAATCATCGTGTGTATGCCTTCTCTGATTCTGCTCTCATCATCACAGATTGCAATATTCATATATGTCTTAGTAACTTTCCTTCCTGCCCCTCCATGGCTGATTACTTTCAAAATCCATTCTCCGGTATCTGTTATTATTATCGGGCAGTCTGTGGCGGTTTCTTAACAGGTATGTCACGAAATGACTTGTTTTTGTCATAAGCGTCTACATTTTTCACTCTTCTTCTGAAAAACGCGATACCCTTCTAACTCCGTCAAGCCTCTCAAAATAAGCTATAATCTGTGCCGTGTCTGCATTAAGAGAAACAGCGGCTTCAAAATTTGCCGAGTCCGCCAACGGATTATCTTCAAACTGTTCTGTCAGTTCCGGCGTCAGATAGGCTTCGCTGAATTCTTTCCACGCGGTATCGCCATCCACATACCGCCAGGAGGAAATTCCCTCCATCTGCCCTAATTCGCTCTCAATCCGGGAAAGCTGCTCGCTCGTAATATCCGGTTCAAAAAAGATACTAAAATGTGTGTTCATATAAACAGCATGAGCCGTTATACCGGTACAGGCTAAAATGAGCGCCAGACATGCCGCCGGTAATACTTTCGCATACCGCAGCCTGTAACTTACCTTTCTTTCGGATTTTTCTTTCTGCTTCGTTAGCTCCTGTCTCATCTGTTTCGGCAGTGTTGCATTTTTAATAGTCTCTTTCCACATACCGTTTTCCAGTTTATCCTCCACATTAATATTCCCTTTTATTCCTTTTTCCATATACATTCTGCTCCTTTCCTATTTTTATCCATTACTCTGCAATTTTTTCTTCAGTCCTGCCTTTGCCCGCTGCATTCGCTTTTTTACCGCATTCTCGGAAACGGAAAGTATATCCGCAATCTCTTTTAAAGAATATCCCTCTACATAATGCAATAACAGTACAACCCGCCATCTTGGCGGAAGCTGTATAATTTCCTGTAAAAGCTGTCTGTCATCCGTATCCACTGTCTCTATTTCCAGTTCATCTATCTGTACATACTGATGTCTGAACCGAAAACGCAGCATATCTTTACAAAGATTGATTGTGACACGCAAAAGCCATGCTTTCTCATGCTCACTGTCATGAAATTCGGGTCTCTTCTGCAAGACCTTTAACATCACTTCCTGCAGGACGTCCTGTACATCCTGCGGATTTCCTAATATCATGATGCCTGTTCGATAGAGCAAATCGCCATATAAATTTATGATATTTTCTATTCTGGTATCATCCGGCATCATCTTATGTCTCCAACCTCCATTTCTGTTTTGTATGAAACAGACGCGCGCTTTACCTGTTCTACTTTATACACGTTTCAAAAACAAAAAAGGTGCCGCAGCACCTTTTTTAACAAAATATTATGGGATACGCACCATATCCCTTGAAATATCCTCTATACGGCCTGCACCGCACATTGCCATTGTATCACTTAATTCTCCCGCCAGTTTTTCTATGTAAGTTGTAATGCCTAATGCCTCACCGCCATAAAGCGCCGTCACAAAAGGTCTGCATATCAATACACCGTCCGCTCCCATAGCAAGTGCTTTAAAAATATCCGTACCGCTTCTGATGCCGCCGTCTACCAGAATTTTTACGGAACTGCCCTGCAGTGCGTCCGCAATTTCCGTCAAAACCTCCGCAGTTGCCGGACACTGATCCAACACACGCCCGCCGTGATTACTGACAACAATTGCCGCTGCTCCCGCTTCTTTTGCTTTCAGTGCGCCTTTTACTGTCATAATTCCTTTTACGACAAACGGCACACCTGCCATTTCCACGATTTCCTTTAACTGTTCCACACTCTTACTACCCGCAGGCGGTGTCATATTTTTCAAAAAAGGCAGTCCTGCCGCATCCACATCCATTGCCAGTGCAAAGCATCCCGCTTCTTTACAGAGCGCCATCTTCTCCCGGATTGTTTCGATATTCCATGGTTTAATCGTCGGTATTCCCTGTCCGCTTACCTGCGCAATCGCTTTGGCTGCCTGTATCACAACATCCGGATTCGTTCCATCTCCGGTAAATGCCGCTATCCCGTTTTCCACACATGCTTTCAGCATAATGTCATTATATGACAAGTCATCATATTTATCACCATAATGGAGATTTACTGCTCCGACCGGTCCCGCAAAGAAAGGATAACGGAACTTCCTGCCAAACAATTCTATCGAGGTGTCCGGCACCTGATATTCGCACAGCGTATCCATGTTGACCCGAATTTCCTGCCATTTTGCATAGTTCCTTGCTGCGGTATCGCCTGTTCCTTTTGCGCCCGGGCCGGGTATCTGGTTTTTACAGGCTATGCCGTTACATACCGGGCACGCCTTGCAGTATGCGCCGATATTTTCTTTTGCTGTTTGTAAAATTTCAGGATATGTCATTTTAGTTATCATTCCTTTCTCTCAACCTGTTAATGTTTTATTATTTTTCCGAACATGCATTGGTTAAAAAAACAAGTCCATGGAGTCCATAACCTAACAGGTTTTTATTTTCACAAATGCTTAAATGCAATTCCATATATTTTTCAAAATCTTCTTTTTGGACTTTATTGAAATCTGCCCCCCTCACAAATGGATTCCCATCGGATGTGAGATGATGGAGTATTTTTAATCCATGTTCCGCCGCCATTGCTTCGATTTCTTCCGGCATCATATAAACAAAAGAGTCTCCAAAACTTTTTGTCCTATAACATTCTAATACTTCACTAATATTTTCCAATCCGGGCATTAAATTTAAATGCAGCGCCGTTATCAGGTTAATATAGGTGATAACTAAAATGCCTCCTTTTTTCATTAACCTTACACATTGTTCCATCGCCTTGTGATGCATTTTTTCATCTAAATGATAAAATGCTCCCATACAAAGCACTACATCAAAATAATGGTCGCTATAATGATTACAGGCACAAATATCTCCGACAAATATATCTTCCAATATCGGCGTATCTTCCTGCTTTTTTAATATAATATCTACATTATGAGGCACAATATCGCTCGCTGTTACACTATGCCCCTGTTCGGCTAATTTAAACGCATAATTTCCGGTTCCCGCACAACCATCAAAAATTCTGCTATGTGCTGGGATTATTTTATCAAAATAGTGCATCGTTGTCAGCCATTCCATTTGATGACTGTAATCACGAAACAGCCGCCCGTCTTCGTCATATGAATTATAATAATTGATTACACTGCTATCCATAAAATCTCTCCATTATTGTTCTGCTTCCCACACTCAAAATGTATTGTTCACATAGTATATAGCATACTACTTTAAAATAAACCGGAGGAATCAATATGCCTTTTGCTAACATGTCATTTCCCACCATACCTGATGCACAGGCAATCATTCGCGGCAGCCAATTGTATCCTGACTTATATGGTGTTGTCTTTTTCTGTCAAATGCCTTGCGGCGTTTTTATCAATGCACAATTTCACGGGCTGCCGTCTGTCTCGGAAACAAATGCTAAAATAAACCGTTTTCTGGGATTTCATATTCATGAATTCGGAGACTGCACACAAAACGCAAACTCTGAGTTTGACCGTACCGGAAACCATTATAACCCTGACGATTTTTCCCATCCCAACCATCGCGGCGACCTTCCGCCCATTTTAAACTGCGGCGGTTATGCGTGGCAGTCTTTTCTGACAGACGCTTTCTCTGTTCCGGAAGTCATCGGACGAAGCATCATCGTACATGCAATGCCTGATGATTTTATGACACAGCCATCCGGCAACAGCGGCACAAAAATTGCCTGCGGCATCATACGAGCTGACGGCTAAATCTGATTCTCTTTTTTTAGCCAGTCAAGCAATGCTTCACAACCCTCTACAATATCGTCATAGGTAATATCGAAATTGCCTGTATACCAAGGATCAGCTATATCCCTCGGATGGCTGCCAAAATCAAGCAGCTTGTACACTTTATGCTCCGTATCGCTTCCCAATATCCTCATCATGTTGCGGATATTCATACCGTCCATGCCAATCAGATAGTCGTATTTTGCATAATCTGCTTTTGTCATCTGAACAGCACGATGCGGAATAACGGGGATGCCTACGGAACGGAGTTTGCTGACTGTACCATAATGCGGGGAATTGCCGATTTCTTCCCTACTGGTTGCCGCGGAAGCAATTTGGAATTGGTGCTCTAAGTGGTGTTGTTTTACTATGTGGGTCATGATGCTTTCGGCCATGGTGCTGCGGCAGATGTTGCCGTGGCAGACGAATAATATTTTAATCATATATTAAAAACCTCCGTAAATGCTTGATTTTGCTGTATTTTCAAGACTTTCATTGTTTTGTGTATTTTCTTTGTAGCAAAGACATTTTTACTTATTTCGGCATAATTGGGTATAACTCGGTATAGATTGTCAATCGTTTGGTCTATAAATTGGTCTAAATTCAAATTTCGTAGACCACGCTATCCTTCACATACCTTTTCCATCTCTTCACCCAAATCTTCAAACTGCAAATGGGTATATGTATTGAGCGTTACACCAATATCTGAATGTCCCATAATGTACTGCAACTTTTTAGGATTGACACCGGACTTTGCCATATTACTACAAAATGTATGTCTTGCTACATGAGGTGTAATGACTGGCAGCTCTTTCTTGTAAATCTTATTGTATTTCTCACGGATATGTTGAAAGTATTTCTCCCAATGTAGCGCAACCATAGGCATATTATTTTTGTCCAGATACAGGAAACCGCACCTACCATCAATCATAGGTTCTATCTTAGGTCTTTTACGATTTTCCAAGATACGTTTAAAGCATTCTGCAACATCTTCACTCATCGGAACATATCTCACACCTTTTTCTGTCTTAGGTGTTTCAATTACATATTCCATATCCCTTTTCCTCTGTAATTGATGATCGACTCTGATTTTATTGTCCACAAAATCAATATCATCTTTCGTCAATCCACAAAACTCAGAGATACGAAGTCCCGTTTTGAATAAGATAAAAATACCCTCATAGTATTTTGAAAAATGTTTATCAGCCTTAACAAAGTTCAAAAATGCTCTTTCCTGCTCTCTGGTAATTGCTTCCCTTGTAACAGAATCATTCACTACTACCGTAGCAAGCTGGAACTCAAACGGATTCTTGCGGATCAAATCATCCTCTACTGCCATTTGAAATGCAGGTCTAACTACTCCTCTTATGGTATGAATAGAACTATAACCTCTGCCATCTTCAGCCTGTAGCTTAATTAACCACTCTTTAGCATCCGATATTCTGACAGTATCAATCCGTTTCTTACCGAAATTTTCTTTCTTTATGATGTTGATTACAAAATTATAACCAGCCTCAGTATTATGCTTTACACCACGCTTCTGAGAAATATATTTTTCTACTAATTCAAGTACCGTAGTATTCCTACCATTCGGCATAATGTAATCATCTAAAGCCTTTTGAATTTGTTTTTCTTTTTCTCTCAGGGAAATATCTTTACGCCTACCTTTGGGTATTACATCTGATTCAGTCAGTTTCCAACTATATACTGTTTTTCTTTCACCTGACTTATCAAGATATCTGTACTTATATCTCCCATCTTTTTCCTGGCTCTCTCCTGTCCATAGTTTTCGACCTTTACTATCTCGTCTAATAA
>CAZKOR010000096.1:0-13302 GCA_964554405.1 uncultured Bacteroides sp.
AAGAAGAACTGGACCGCATTTTTGTGCAGAATGAAGAATATAATTCTTTAATGGTTTCGATTCTGTCTTTTGGTTTTAAGAATGGAATTCCGGCAGATGCCGACTTGGTTTTTGATGTCAGATTCCTGCCCAATCCATTCTATATTGATGAATTAAAGCATAAAACAGGTAATGATAAAGATGTGCAGGACTATGTTATGAGTTTTCCGGAGGCTTTGGGTTTTTTGGATAAACTGGTGGACATGCTGGATTTTCTGATTCCGAACTATATTAAAGAAGGAAAGTATCAATTAGTTGTAGGAATTGGATGCACAGGAGGCAGACATAGAAGCGTCACGCTTGCAAATGAACTGTATAAGCGCATGAAAAACCGTGGAAATTATGGTTTAAAGCTGTACCATCGTGACTGCGGTGAAAAATAGGGGAGCAATTATGTCGTTTTCGGGAATGGTAAAAGAGGAACTGGCGGCGTCTATTGATTCTGCCAGACATTGCCAGTTAGCGGAGTTGGCCGCCTTAATTCACTTTGGCGGACATCTGACAGATGACCGTTGTCATTTAAAATTAGACATGGAAAATGAAACGGTTGCCAGAAAATGCTTTACATTATTACAAAAAACATATAATATATATAATGTTATGCGGGAAGCGGATGAAGAAAAAGTTCTTCAGGCGTTGCATCTGTATGACAGTGAGCACCGTATTATGCCATTGGATATGCCGGTCAACTCTCTCTTAATTAAGAATAGCTGCTGTGTACGAGCTTATTTAAGAGGTGTTTTTCTTTGTGTTGGCTCTATGAGTGACCCGGAAAAAAGCTATCATCTGGAATTTGTCTGCAGCAATCCTGAACAGGCAAAGCAGATAAGAGATATGATTCAGGAATTTCAGATAGAAGCGAAAGTGATTCAGCGTAAAAAGTATTACGTTGTGTACTTAAAAGAAGGCGCCGGCATTGTGGATTTACTGAATGTTATGGGAGCGCACGTGTCCCTGATGAATTTGGAGAATCTGCGTATTGTGAAAGAAATGCGGAATTCCATCAACAGGCGTGTAAACTGTGAAGCTGCCAATATTACAAAAACAGTAAATGCGGCGTCAAAGCAGATAGAAGATATTCTACTCATTCAGAAATGTTATGGATTTGAGAATTTACCGGACAATCTTCGTCAGATGGCGGAAGTCCGTTTAGAATATCCGGAGGCGCCGTTGAAAGAGTTAGGTGCATATCTGAATCCGGCGGTCGGAAAATCCGGTGTAAATCATCGGTTGAGGAAGTTAAGTGAGATTGCTGAAGATATGAGGCTATAAAAGGAGGGTAACTTATGATTCAAAAATCTGTTCAAATCAAGTTGGAAAGCGGTCTGGAAGCAAGACCGATAGCTATGCTTGTGCAGGTGGCCAGCAAGTATGACAGTAGTGTGTATATCGAGTCGGCAGACAAAAAAGTAAATGCGAAGAGCATTATGGGCATGATGGGACTTGGATTAGACAGAGATGATACTGTAACAATTATTGCAGACGGAAAAGACGAAGAAGCAGCAGTTGCAGGAATTGAAAACTTTTTAGGCGGCAATCAGTAAGGCAGAAAAATTAATCGAGTGCATTTGCACTCGATTTTTTGTAAGAGGAGGAATCATATGAGCGGGAGTATGCTTTTTGTCTACAATCCAAGAGCAGGCAAGTCAAGAATCAGGAGCAATCTGCTCGATATCATAGATGTTTTTGTGAAAGCAGGATATGAAGTAACGGCATATCCTACGCAGGCGCCGGGGGATGCGGTGAAAGCTGTTAAGGAGCGGCGTGCCGGCTATGATATTGTTGTATGCAGCGGCGGCGACGGAACTTTGGATGAAGTCGTGACCGGGATGATGCAGAGTGAAGAAAAACTTCCTATTGGATATGTTCCGGCAGGCAGTACCAATGATTTTGCTAATAGTCTGGGAATTCCCAGAAGTATGATAAAAGCAGCGGATATTGTTGTAAACGGCCAAAATTTCGGATGCGATATCGGTGCATTTAATCAGGATAGTTTTATTTATGTTGCGGCTTTTGGAATTTTTACCGATGTTTCCTACGCGACAAGGCAGGACATGAAAAATGTGCTTGGACATACCGCATATCTGTTAGAGGGCGTGAAAAGACTTTCCTCTATTAAATCCTACCCGATGAAAATCAGTTATGGGGATGTCTGTCTTGAAGATGACTTTATTTACGGGATGATTACTAATTCTATTTCTGTCGGCGGTTTCAAAGGCATTACCGGAAAAGATGTGGAATTGAATGACGGATTATTTGAAGTGACTTTGATAAAAAGACCAAACAACCCGTTGGAACTGAATAATATCATTGCGGCTCTCGTGGAGAAGAAAACCCATTCGGAATGGATTCAAACTTTTAAAACAGATAGGCTTGTGGTGGAGTCTGAGGAAAAAGTGGCATGGACGTTAGACGGGGAATTTGGCGGTGAACATTTCAAGTCCGTGATTCAAAACTGCAGACAGGCATTGCAGATACGGGTTCCGAACGATGAGAAAAATTCCGATAAACAACTGTAAAAGCACTTTGCATTTATTCTGTTATCTGGTATAATAAAACAAAAATAACAAATATTAACAAGAAAGGAATGAATAAAATGCCATTAGTTACAACTACAGAAATGTTTAAGAAAGCATATGACGGCGGTTACGCTATCGGTGCTTTTAACGTAAACAACATGGAAATCGTACAGGCTATTACAGAAGCTGCAGATGAATTAAAATCTCCTATCATTCTGCAATGTTCCGCAGGTGCAAGAAAGTATGCTAAACATGCATATCTTGTTCATCTTGTACAGGCTGCAATTGAGGAGACAAATATTCCGATTGCACTTCATCTTGACCATGGTGCAGATTTCGAAGTCTGCAAATCATGTATCGACGGCGGATTTACATCCGTTATGTATGACGGTTCTTCACTTCCTTATGAAGAGAACATCAAAATTGCAAAACAGGTAGCTGATTATGCACATGACAAGGGCGTTGTTGTAGAAGCAGAACTTGGTACTCTTGCAGGCGTAGAGGATGATGTAGCAGTAGAGCATGGTTCTGAATCCTATACACAGCCGGAGCAGGTTGAAGATTTTGTAACACGTACAGGTGTTGACTCTTTGGCAATTGCTATCGGTACAAGCCATGGCGCATATAAATTTAAACCCGGACAGAAACCGCAGCTTCGTTTCGATATTCTTGAGGAAGTTTCCAGAAGACTTCCCGGATTCCCGATTGTACTGCATGGAGCTTCTTCCGTACTTCCTAAGTATGTTGATATCATCAATGCAAACGGTGGTAAGATGGAAGATGCAATCGGTATTCCTGAAGATATGCTTCGTCAGGCTGCAAAATCCGCTGTATGTAAGATTAACATCGACTCCGATTTAAGATTGGGCTTAACAGCAGGTATCAGAGAGCATATGGCAGCTCATCCGGATCATTTTGATCCCAGACAGTACCTGACAGACGGACGTGCTTATGTAAAAGAAGTTGTTGAGCATAAGATTAAGACTGTACTTGGTTCCGAAGGTAAGGCTTAAATTCTTTAATAAATGAAGATGAAAAAAGCAGAGGTTTTCAAGCCTCTGCTTTTTATAATACTTCGCTCTTCTAAAAAATACCCCCATAAAAGGGAGGATGCCAAGTAAAATAATTTACTTGGCATTTATTATGAAAAAGTATTAATTAATCTGTCTGCTTTCTGTATTTCTTTTGTTATCTTATGGTATTAGTATATGCAAAAGAAATGTCTAAAGAATGTTGCATAAGTGAAGTTTCTTTAAATTAAATATGAACAAATTATGAACGCATCTAAAAAATTGACAATATTTTTTGTTTTACCTTAAACTGGGAGGTTGCTTGAAATTAGGTATTATGATACTATATTGATAGACATTTTTTAGGAAGTATCAATGAAAAAGGAGAAAACGAATGAAGAATAAGATAATTACAGCGTTGTTAATGGCAACGGTAATGTTTAGTCTGACAGCTTGTGGAGGATCTGCGGGTCCTAATGCACCTGATTTGGCAAACAGAGGAAATAGTACGGAAGAGGAGCATGTTACAGAAGAGACAGAACAGGCAGAAACGGAAGAAAAAGAAACAGAAGAGAAAGAAACGGAAGAAAAAGAAGAGAGCAAGAAGGCATCAGGCGTTGTTTTCGGTTCTGATGAAGCAAAAGGATATACAGGATTTGAATATCTGATGGAAGAACTGATTTCCACATCAGATACCAAATCCGGGGACAAGGTAAGTTTATCTGCTTTTGTTCCGGACGGCGATTATCCGAGCGTTTCCGGTTCCAGAGCAAGATGCGATCGTATGGGCGTTACCGTAGAGGTTGACATTGATCCATATATTCAATCTAAGTGGCAGGATTACACTATGCAGGAGAATCTGGAAGTATATGTGGAGAACGATTTGTCTTATTCCGATTATTATGGGCTTGAGATTGGTGAAGTGGAGCAGCTCAGCGATGAATGTTGTATCTGTGAAATTTCTTTTATGGAATACAGCTCCTGGGATAATGAATACAACCCATTCTATGAGATTTTCTGTTTAAGGGATATGGGAAATGAAGTTATGGCAATGATTGATATCCGCATAGAGGCAGATGAGACAACCGGAAAGACACAATCGCTTATAGATGAGCTTTCTTCTTTCTATGAAATAGAGATCGGCTGGGATGAGTCTTTTGCTGATGCGAAGAGAGAAGCCTTTGAGAACAGTGATGAATTTGATGCGGATGCGTTCAATCTGGGATATATCTCTTTTGAACTGCCGGAAGGCTGGGATAAAGATGAAGATGAAAGTTCTTATAAGGAGACTTGTTTCGGACCGAGAGGAGACATATATGGTATTGGTTATATATCTGTGACCAAAGATTATGCCTCTGACAAAGATGTGGTTGATGCAATGTTGTCTGACATAGAATATACAAAGAGCTACTTTGAAGAGCTGTCTGGTGCAACTGATCTCAAAATAGAAGATGCGGGAGAAACATTCCTGGGAAGTACGTTGAAGATTGAATTGATAGATGACGGTGACACTTGTATTATTTATATGGCTCAGGATGACTATACCGTCTATCAGATTTATGCGGTTGTATGGGAAGGCGAAGGTGCGGAAGCAGAAGCAGAGATGAGAGCAGCGCTGGATATGTTGTTTGAGACAGGAGTAATGAGATAAATTGAAAGATTAATATAGACTATAGATGCCGGTTCCCTTAAACTATGGAAACCGGCATTTGTCATACTTGAAAAACCATTTAGAGTTTCTCGGGTTCCGGATATTCTACTCCGAAAGTTTCTACCGTAACCGTATCTATTACCTGCGGCTCTATCGGGCGGTCGGAAAAGTCGGTCGCCGTTTCCGCAATTTTATTAACAGCATCCATGCCCTCCGTTACCTTACCGAAAGCGGCATAGGCGCCGTCCAAGTGCGGAGAGTCTTTGTGCATGATAAAAAACTGGCTGCCCGCTGAATTGGGCTGCATGCTTCTTGCCATGGAAAGAACGCCTGCCGTATGCTTTAAGTCATTCGGATAACCATTCTGTGCAAATTCGCCGCGAATGGAATAACCCGGACCACCCATGCCGGTTCCCTCCGGGTCGCCGCCCTGTATCATGAAATTCTTGATAACTCGGTGAAAAATCAATCCGTCATAGAAATTCTGCTGAATCAGACTGATAAAGTTATTGACGGATATCGGTGCAATTTCGGGATATAATTCCGCCTTTATCACGTCCCCGTTTTTCATTGTAAATGTAACAATCGGATTTTGTGCCATTGTTTTGCTTCCTTTCTGTCTTTGTATTATAATTTCTTCTATACATATATAAAATATACACGCTACTATTTTATAGGAATTTATAAAGAAGGTAAAGAGGAATGTTAAAAAGAGCGGTATTTATTCTAAAAAAAGAGAATGCTGAACAGGAAATGCAGACATTGATAAACGACTTAACAGCGCATCATGTAGAAGCGGTAGACAGAGATGACATTACAATCGAGGAATGGCTGCAAAAGTGTTTGTCGGAAAAACCGGAAGGAACTCTTTATATAACAGACTGTGCACTTAGTCAAAAAAAATTGTATGCCGAAAAATTACCTGTGATTGTCTATCTGCATGAAGAGAATCGGGAAGAAGATTTTTCCCATGCGGAGTATGCGATAGAAAATTTAAGTGAAATAGAATATAAATCGTTGGAACTTGCTTATCTGAGATTAACCGGACAGCCGTGGACGATTACGGAGACGAAGCGGTGTCTCATTCGGGAAACCATACCGGAGGATGTAGACAGTTTCTATGAGATTTATAAGGAATCGTCTATTACGGAATACATGGAGGATTTGTATGCCGACAGGGAAGAAGAGATTGCCTATATCCGCGACTACATTAAAAATGTGTATGGATTTTATGGATATGGTATGTGGACGGTGATAGAGAAAGAAAGCGGGGAGATTATCGGCAGAGCAGGTATCAGCTTACGTGATGGCTGCGATATTCCGGAACTTGGATTTGTGATAGGCGTACCGTGGCAAAGACAGGGTTATGGTTATGAGGTTTGTCAGGCTGTTTTAGCATATGGGCGGAAGGAATTAGAGTTTCAGCAGTTTCAGGCGTTGATTATGAAAGGAAATGAGAAATCGAAGAGACTTTGTGAAAAATTGGGATTTACGTTTTGGGAAGAGGTGGAGATAGACGATATCGTGTATGAGAGGATGGGGAGATGAATATGAACAAATTTTCATTATTTCTAAAATTGTATCGAAAGAAATTTGCAGAAAATATAATTTTGTTTTTTCTGTTTTCATTATTGGCAGCAGCTATTTCAATGGTACTCTTTGTACAAAATAATAATCAGTCTTTATTTAAAAATCAGTTAGTGCAGTCAGGTTTTAGCGGAATAGAAGGTCAGGAAGTAACAGAGGTTTTTTCGTTTGCTTATCAAAGTACGGAAAATGTTCTTGGAATTATTGCAGTTGCCACGATATTGATAGGTGCAGGCGGGAGCATGTGTCTCATTGGATTTCGTAATCAGTCTATTGAAAAATCTATTGTCATGATGCACATCTTTGGTATGCAGAAAAAAGATTTGGTAATAAAAGCGGTTATGGATGCGCTTATCTATGCTTTTTTATCATCATGTATAGGGTGTTGTTGCGGCTATCGGTTATTCATTCATTTTGCTAATAACATTTTACAGACAACAGTTGAATTAGCATTAGTTTCTTTTCAGTCGATAGTGGTGCTTTGCAAGACATTAGGATTGGTTGCATATATCGTATTATTCAGTAATTTATACATTGATTTTAAGCTGACGGAAACACCAGTTGCCCAAGTTTTATACCAGCGAAAGGGAAGCGGAGGGCAGCATCATTATTTATATATTCTGATGGCGGAAGTAGTAGGTATTGTGCTGTATGCTTCTTTATTTTTCCATGTAAAGAGGAATTATATTTTTATCTTTGGTGTGGTTGTATTATTTCTTTCCGGTATGTTATTTTTTGTATTTCACCTTTTCTTTGGCGTATTTACTAAGAAGCGCAGAAGAACAAAGAAAATAAACAGCGCAAAGGATTTGAGTTTTTGCTTTCTATGCAGTAGAAACAGACGGGATGCACTCTTGTCGATTGTGATATCGGTTGGTACGATTTTTCTTTGTTTCGCTGCCAATGTTATATTTAATATCAGCGGCATGTTAAGAAGCGCATATCAGGATAATATGGGATACACCATTTTGCTGTGTGCAGATGATTTTGGACAAAGAAATCAAATCAAAGATTGTCTGGATGAAAACGGATTTTCCTATACATTTGGTTATTCAAAATTAATGGGATATTCGCAGTTAAATCAAATGGATGGCGAGGAGGGGCAGTTTTTTGCGTTAGTAATAGAAAATCAGACAGACGGGAATCCGCACTTTTCGGTTCCGACAGGAGGTTTTCTTGCCGAAAATTACTTTACTACCCGCTGCAAGCTGACAGAAGGGCTTAGAACAGACATATTCGGAAGTGAAACAGTTTATGATGGAAAGCTGCAGGATAATCAATATTTGAGTCTCGTAAGCTATAACTTTATTGTAAATAAAGAAGATTGGAATTTAGAAATAGATGATTCATGGAGAGCAATTTTTTTGCTTGATGTGTCAATATCAGAAGAGAAAGAGATAGAGAATCTGCTGGCAGATTTAGATTGCCATATAGAATCTGCATCCGCATTGATTGATGAATTAAAAGAATTACTGTCTGACTATTTGGATATTCTCATTCTGGTGGCAGCTATGATTGTGCTTGTGACAGCGACTATTTTTTATACAGTGATAAGCAGTGACCTTACAAACAGGAAAACCGAAATATATTTATATCGTGTGTTTGGAGCGTCCTTTGCAAAAGCGCAGGAAGTTATTTTTTATGAATATAGTCTGATTGCCTTGATTTCGTCTTTTGCGGTATCATTTAGCATTATGGTATGCGGTGAGTTATATTTTTACTTTGGACTGAAAAAACATTTTCCGCTTTCTTTGCCTATTATAGCAGCAACAACCGCATTGGCAGTTATTTTTGTTTTTATATGCTGCCGGGTTGCAGGATACGTCAATACAAAGAATACAGGACTGGAGGTAATCAGAGATGAGTGATAGTAAGAAAATTTTAGAAATATCCCATGTGGGAAAGGTGATAGAAAACGAAAAGCATAAGAATGTCATATTAAAGGATATTTCTTTTTCACTGGAAGAGGGAACGATTACAGCAATTGTCGGAAAAAGCGGATGCGGGAAAAGTACTTTACTATCTATTGTAAGCGGTATTGATGCCCCTACGAGTGGTTCTGTAAAATTGATGGAAAAAAATTTTTATAAGATGACTACGTCGGAGCAGGAACAATTTCGTAATAAAAATGTAGGATTGCTGTTTCAAAATTATCATCTGATTCCTGAACTGACCTGTGAAGAGAATATAAGAATGCCTTTATGCTTTTCCAATGGCAAGTCAAATGAAAAGAAATTGAATGAGTGGATAAAGCTGGTAGGGCTGGATGGAAAGAGAAATTTATTTCCAAGCCAGATGTCGGGGGGAGAACAGCAGAGGACGGCAATGCTTCGGGCGATTGTAAATAATCCTCAAATATTGTTTGCTGATGAGCCCACTGGGGCATTGGATTCGAAAACAGGAGACAGCATCATTAAGTTTTTAATAGAATATGTGCACAAGTTCGGAAAGACTATTTTGCTGGTAACTCATGATTTAGATATTGCAGCACAGTGTGATCGTGTCATTAAAATGGCTGACGGCAGGATTGCGTGAAAATTTTTGTACACTCCTTCTTCCCTGAAACTTATTTGTCGTTTCATTCGTTTTATTAGTAGAGTAGATAAGTTGCAGTTAGCGAAGGAGGAAATGATATGTCTATTATTCACAATACAACCTTTACCTATCAGGAATATAAAGCCTATCGACAGACACATAAAGACTGTGCTATCGGCGGTCGGGCTCCGTACAGTATGACAGGGAATCATTCTGAGACAGATAATAAGAACATACTGGAAAACACAGTCATTACAGTACCATATTCAAATGTTAAATATGAAATGACAGCAGAATATGCAGATAACTTTTCAGAGGATACGCCTTTTATCAAAGTAACGATTAATAGTGACGAAAACAAGCAGGAATGCCATATTAATATTGACGAAATTAATCTCCGAAATGCTTCAGCGGTAGAAGTATTTGCATTGTTCAGTTATGCCGATGCCCATGAGAAAAATATGGGATTTTCAGAAAGTATTTGGAATACATTAACGGGATATGTCAAAAACGATGCAGCATATGAACAGAAATTAGACTGGACTGCCATGGTCGAGGAAACAAGAGATGAATATATGAGCAGCGGTTTGTATAAACAGGTTTCAGACGGAAATAAGCTGCTCAGTCTGTTTGAACAATATGGTATGCCGGAAACCGTTGAAATGGACTATATGGATGTGGAGCATTGGCTTCCGGTAAAGAATTGCGTTTACCAGTTGTTTACTGATAAGGAATCTACGGTGATAGAAATTGAAGGAAGCGGATTAATAAAATATATCGATTTTCAGGATGAGTCATCTAATTGGAGTATGAAGATTACGCAGGAGCAGCTTGCAAAAGCGTTGGAATTAAAATCATTGGAATCAGCAACGGGAATCACTGAATTTTATCTCTATATAAGTGATAAATCTTTTTGGGAAGGTTACTTAAACAGCGATATGAGTCTGGATGACTTAAAAGGAGCCGCCGCCAAAACATGCCAAGCATCTACCTATACTGATATTGTTGCTAAGTTTCCTGATTCTGTCAGGGCAGCGTGGGAAAAAGCCAAAACGGAAAGCGGCGCAGATGAGTTTTACATAGACGAAGAGGGAAATCTGTTATATTTGTCAGAGTTTGCAAAAAGATATTTCCTGTCATATATAAACAATGAGACTATGGACTTTTTAGGAGAGAGTGTTGATTCCGTGCTTAAATTTGCCCGGGAAAGCTTGGAACGGTTAGAAAGTTCCAATGATAAGCAGAAATTGAAAGACTCAGAAAAACTGTTTTATGAAAGGCTGATTGAGTATTTAGAGATGGGGAAACTTGAAGAAGATGTGAAAGCTTTATAGTTTTATGTTATTCCATGAAAAATTCTATGCAATTACAAGGGGGATATGTTAGAATATACTCAGGAAAGGGCAGAGAAGAAAATGGAAAAGACATGTTTAAAAAAAACCGCACATCAATCTAGCGAAGCAGTAATGCTGTTTATTTTGATTGTGGTACAACTCGCACTGGTGTTTCTAATGCAAATGCGTACGATTGTAAATTCGGATGGTATTTTTTCCTATACACTTGCCAATAATCCTTATGCTTATGTTTTTATTGATGGGATGTATAACGAATTTCCTCAGAATAACGGATGGCTGTCCGCGCATATCCTGAGGGAAAATTATGTTGTTGAAGAATATGACTGCTTTAATTATGCAGGAGTGTATCATCATCAGCGTTATGATGTACATCCTCCGCTTTATTATTTTTTTGTGCATACAATTTCATCTTTCTTTGTAGGTCAGTATTCAGTTTTTCATACACTAGCAATTAACCTTGTTGCATTATTTATAGTTGATATTATGCTGGTACAGCTATTTCAGGAATTATATGGGAAAAAGGGATATGGTTTAGTACCTTTTGTACTTTTGTCCTCTTTGGATGTTATGTTATTTTTAGTTACATGGGCGCGAATGTATATGCTGTTGTTTATGTTCTGCTTCTGGTACTTGCTGATTCATTGGAAGCTTATAAAAAATCGGAAAAGCTGGAAAAAATCATATTTGGTGCAAATGGTTTTGTGCATTTTCTTCGGGACGATGACACATTATTATTTCTATGTATATGCGGCTTGTCTGACATTATTTGCAATGTTTTTTTTCATTTATGAAAAAAGAAAGTATGCAGTGCTGAATTATATTTATGCGGGAGTTGTGGGAATTATGACGTCCTGGATAGTTTTCCCTTGGGTTGTTGCGCATATGTTTGGAAGTGGAAAGCATGCTGATATTACGCCGTGGTCTTTGGAAAAAATAGGAAGTTATGTCGGATTTTGTAACGAGAAGCTTTTTAATGGCAGAATTTGGATAGCAATTCTCATACTAGTGCTACTGTGCCTTGGGGGGGGCAAAGGCAAAACAGAGGAATTGTTGGTAAAGAGATTCTTTTGTCAGATAAACGAATCTTTAAAGTGATGGCTTTTGGAAGCGGAATTTTTTATTCCTTTATCATATATACGTTGGATGGCGGAACACAATATTATTCAACACCTTTTTATATGACTTTTATTATTTGGTTTTCTATGATATTGATTGATTTAGCAAGTAAAAATAAGTTTTTCCTGAAAAAGGATATTTCTATTATTGTGATGGCAGTAATTTGTGTGGTTGTTATTACTTCATCTTCCGTTGGGCAAAGATGCATTGTCAATGCAATTGAGGTTGTTAATGCTGCAATGAATCATACTTCGCTGAAAAGTTCATTTTATAGGGTATCTGAGGATTATAGTCAATATGACTGCATCTTTATTGAAGAGGAACAGAATGGATTGCTGCAGAATCTGTGGTTTGAATTCGGAGAATATGACGAATTTAAGAAGATAGCGGTTGCCGATTTTAATCAGTACGGAATAGACAAAAGTACGTTGAAAGGACGAAAAACAAAAGAAGGTGGTATTCTTGTTTATGCGCCTGTGAGTTGTGTGCTTGATGAAGAGCATTATCGGCTGATTGCGGAAGGCGGCGCGTATCATATTTATGAAATTATAAATGAGGCAGAATGGTGAGAACATATTTTAGATTTTTAAAACAAAAAATGTATATAGGGTTTTTGATTGTTTTAAGTTGTGCATTTCTGGGAGCGCTTCGCGGCGCGTGGAAAGAAAGTCATGAAGGGTATATAGATGTGACTCGGAATGATTTGGAACTTATGTATCAGAATGACGGCAATGTTCCCGATATGATTGGGGTTATCGCATTAGCGGCAGAGCAGGAGCGATGGTATAATTTTGAATACGCGATTATTTATGGAAGAAGAGGAATTGTTCTTTATTGTCTTTTGATGCTTATTTATCTGCCACTGTATCGATTGCGTTTTTTTGAGATGCTTCGTGCTTTTTTAGGTAAGGATAAAACGGAAGAGCGCTTATTTATTAATGCGGATGACAAAATATAAAAATGAATAATATATTAAGAATTATATAATTCCCAAAAGATACCAGATATTACCCTAAAATATCCGGTATCTTTTTAAATTGCTCAGGAATGCTGTCATTTGAGAAAGAAAAATGTATATTTGAAAGAGTTTCTATTTTTATCCGAAAGATTTCCTATATAATAAAAACACATAGAAAACACTGAGCTAGGAAGAAAGAAGGGATGCCGATGGATATCAGTCTGATTTTCTGCCTTTTAGTGGTAGTGGTGCTGATGCTGTGTCTAATCCGGATATTGATTGTTCATGAAAAGCTGAAAAGGCAGTATGAGGCTTTGGCAGAAAGCTTTTATCAGGTGCAGGAATTAAACGGAGAGCTCAGAGGGCAAAGGCACGATTATCTGAATCATCTTCAGATTGTTTATGGAATGATGGAACTTGAAGAGTATGAAGAACTTCATGCTTACTTAGAACCTGTTTACAAGGATATGATGAAGATGGGAAAGGCAATCAGAACCTCCATACCGGCGGTAAACGCACTGCTGATGGCAAA
>CAZKOR010000097.1:0-13205 GCA_964554405.1 uncultured Bacteroides sp.
AATTTTTGTCGAAAATGCAGGAAAACTTGCAACAGCTAAAACAGGGCTCTTACAGTTGACGATTGACAGGGCCGAGAAGCAACACAAAATTCATCGGGAGGAACCCGACATCATGTGGATTATGGGGTGGTGTTATATTCCCGGAAAAGACAATGCCAAATGTGAGAAAAAGTTAGTACTACAGCAGGAAGACGGCACGTTATACCAGGCGGACATATGCCCGTGGTTTCGTAAGGATGCAGCGGCTGTTTTGACTGAAGAAGTCAACATTTTATTGAGTGGTTTTACCGTGCGCATCAAGAAGGAAAAGTTGCATTTTGGAACTTGGCGAATTGGTATGCTTGCAACCGATTTAGAGACGAATCAGAAATTTTTGACATGGTCTGATAAAACAATGTCCGTTATTTGAAATAATTTGAGACAAATGGAATTGTTGCTATTATAAGGCAATAAAAATTAAAGCTTAAATGAAGATATAATTTTTGGAAAGTAAAACTATATTTAATACGCAAATTCTATACCAAGGATGCATATCTAGGATATATATACAAGATATGTATTTTGTGATAGGGAGGGATGACATCGGCATGGAAAGAGAACAGGAAGAAAAGAAACAAGAAGAAAACATGCGTTATTATAAAGAAGCATATGAGCAGGAACGACAAAAGAGCCGTGTGCTGGCAAGCAGGTTGGCGGAAGCAGAAAATCGTGTCGCCGATATGGAACAAAAATTAAGCCGTATTAAAAACAGTGTTTTCTGGAAAATGTCAAAACCTTTGCGTGACATCATCCACTGGATGCAGAGAACAAAAGAACGTATTGGGTATTATGGAAGCATCAAGGGGATTTTAAAGAAACTGGATGCCAAGCGAATTGAAAAGAAGGCAAGAACGCAGCACGGTACGGCAGGATTTCCGACACCAGAGGAAGCAAAGCGCCAGCGGGAAACCGTTTTTTCAAAAAAGATCAAAATCAGTATTTTGGTGCCGCTGTATAATACGCCTAAGAATTTTTTAACACAGGCAATTGATTCCGTGATTGCACAGACTTATGAGAATTGGGAACTATGTCTGGCGGACGGTTCTGATGCAGAACATACCTATGTAGAACAGATATGCCAGGAGTACAGCGAAAAAGACAACCGCATTTTATATCAGAAGCTGGAGAAAAACGGTGGTATATCCGATAATACCAATCGTTGTCTTGAGATGGCAACGGGAGACTATATCGGATTGTTTGACCATGACGATATTCTGCATCCATCCGTTTTATTTGAGTACATGCGTGCTATCTGCGATGAGGACGCGGACTATATATACTGTGATGAAACTACATTCCATGGCAACAACATTGACAATATGATTACACTGCATTTTAAACCGGACTTTGCGATTGATAATCTGCGAGCCAACAATTATATTTGTCATTTCAGTGTATTTGACAGAAAACTGTTGGATGGGATGGAATTATTCCGTTCCCGCTTTGACGGAAGCCAGGATCATGATATGATACTGCGCCTGACGGCCAGAGCAAAGCATGTTGTACATGTTCCGAAACTGATGTATTACTGGCGTTCCCATAAAGAGAGCGTAGCGTCTGATATCAATGCCAAAAGCTATGCGATTGAAGCGGCGAAAGGTGCGGTAGCAGACCATTTACAAAATGCAGGATTTCAAAATTTTGAAATTACCTCGACCAAAGCATTTGAAACGATTTTCCGAATTCGTTATGAAATACAGGGGAATTCTAAAATATCAATTGTTATTCCAAATAAGGATCATCTTGACGATTTGAAGCGCTGTATTACTTCTATATTAGAAAAAAGCAGTTATGATAATTATGAAATTATTATCGTTGAAAATAACAGCGTGAGTGATGAGATTTTCCGGTATTATGATGAGCTGCGTAAGAATTTCCGGATTCAGATTGTGACTTACGAAGGAGAATTCAACTATTCCCGTATCAATAATCTGGGGGTATCCAAGGCAAGCGGAGAATATGTGATTCTGCTCAATAATGATACGCAGGTCATTACACTGGACTGGATGGAAGAGCTTTTAATGTATGCGCAGCGAAAAGACGTAGGTGCGGTAGGCGCAAAACTCTATTATGAAGACAGGACGATTCAGCATGCCGGTGTTGTTATCGGTCTGGGAGCGCACAGGACGGCAGGACATACTCATTACCGGGTAAGCAGCAATAATTTGGGATATATGGGAAGACTGTGTTATACACAGGATGTAACGGCAGTGACAGGCGCCTGCCTGATGGTAAAAAAAGAAATTTATGATAAGCTGGGCGGTCTGGATGAATCTTTTGCCGTATCATTAAACGATGTGGATTTTTGTTTAAGAGTTCGGGAAGCAGGCTATCTGAATGTATTTACGCCTTTCGCGGAACTTTACCATTTTGAGTCCATATCCCGAGGACTGGATGATAAAGGTGCGGCGGCGCAGCGTTACAATGAAGAATCGGAACGCTTCCGCAAAAAGTGGCGAAAAATGCTGGATGCCGGCGACCCGTATTACAATCCTAATTTTTCGTTAGACAGAAGCGACTTTGCTTTGAAAATTAGCAATTAATATGGTACAATAAACGAAAGCTTTGAAGCTAGCGTTAAAAGTATTAGTAAAAAGAAAAATGGAGGGTAAAGGAATGGGTTACAAAGAGCAGTATGAATTCTGGCTGGAAGATTCTTATTTTGACGAAGCAACCAAAAAAGAACTTCAGGCGATTCAAGGCGATGAAAAAGAAATCGAGGACCGTTTCTATAAGGAACTGGAATTTGGAACAGGCGGTTTAAGAGGTGTTATTGGAGCAGGTACAAACCGTATGAATATTTACACGGTTCGGAAAGCGACACAGGGACTTGCCAATTATATTAAGAAGCAGGGCGGAGAAGCAAAAGGCGTGGCTATTGCCTATGATTCCAGAAGAAAATCACCTGAGTTTGCTGATGAAGCGGCACTTTGCCTTGCAGCAAACGGTATTAAGGCATATGTGTTTGATTCTTTAAGACCTACGCCGGAATTATCTTTTGCACTGCGTACGCTTGGCTGTATTTCCGGTATTGTTATTACGGCGAGCCACAATCCGCCGGAATATAACGGTTATAAGTGTTATTGGGAAGACGGCGCACAGGTAGCGGCGCCCAGAGATAAGGAAATCATTACGGAAGTCAATAACGTGACAGATTATCATGCGGTAAAAACGATGGAGAAAGCAGATGCCATAAAGGCAGGTCTGTATCAGGTAATCGGTCGTGAAATCGATGATAAATACATGGTTGAACTGAAAAAACAGATTATTCACCCTGAAATTATCAAGGAAGTAGCAAAAGACATTAAGATTGTATATTCTCCTTTCAACGGAACCGGCAATCTTCCTGTCAGAAGAATTTTAGATGAAATCGGTTTTGAAAACGTCTATGTTGTACCGGAGCAGGAGATGCCCGACCCGGATTTCACAACATTGGAGTATCCGAATCCGGAAGATCCGAAGGCATTTACATTAGCTTTGCAGCTGGCAAAGGAAAAACATGCGGATATTGTACTTGCAACAGACCCGGATGCTGACAGACTCGGTATTTATGCTTTAGATACAAAGAGCGGAGAATATGTTTCTTTCACAGGAAATATGTCCGGTATGCTGATTGCGGAATATATTTTAAGAGAAAGAACGGCAACCGGTACGATGCCGGCTGATCCTGCGCTTGTAACAACGATTGTAACGACGAATATGGCAAAAGCCATTACGGATGATTACAAAGTAAAATGTATTGAAGTGCTGACAGGATTTAAGTACATAGGTGAGCAGATTAAGCTGTTTGAACAGACAGGCTCTAACAATTATGTTTTCGGTCTGGAAGAAAGCTATGGATGCCTTGCCGGAACCCATGCAAGAGATAAAGACGCTGTCGTTGCAGTTATGTGTCTGTGTGAAATGGCTGCATGGTGCAAGAAAAACGGCAAGACCGTATGGGATCAGATGATTGCTTTATATGAGAAATACGGCTATTTCAAAGAAAGCCAGTATTCCATTACCATGAAAGGAATCGATGGTGCAAAGCAGATTGAAGAAATCATGAATAAATTAAGAAGCAATCCGCCCAAAGAGTTCGGAGAACTGAAAGTGAAAGAGTTCAGGGATTACAACACCGGCAAAACATTGAATCTGGAAACAGGCGCAGAGGGTGAAACAGGACTGCCGCAGTCTAACGTACTCTATTTTGACCTGACGAATGACTCATGGTGCTGCGCGCGTCCGTCCGGTACGGAGCCTAAGATTAAGTTCTATATGGGTGTAAAAGGAAACAGCCTTGAAGATGCACAGGCAAAATTGGATAAACTCACAGAGGAGTTAAAAGCAAAATTATAAAAACAATGTAATTCATAGAATCGTCCTGATGTTTCAGGGCGATTCTATAATATCGGGGGAAAATGAGCAGAAATATTTTAAGCGGAAATAACATCAAAAAAACACTTCGCTATCTACAAAAAAACGGTATCCGTCACACTTATTATGCGGCAAAAGAACGTGTAGAAGAAGAAAAGAAAACGGTATATTCTTATGAAGAGCCGGAGAATGGGCAGTTGGAACTGCAAAGAACGGACGGCCGGAAGTTCCCATACTGTTTCAGCATTGTTGTGCCGGCCTATGAAACGAAAGAAACATATTTATGTGATTTGATAGATTCCGTACAAAAGCAGAGTTACGAAAACTGGGAACTGATTATTGCAGATGCCAGTAAAAGCGACCGCGTGGAAAAAGTGGTATTACCATATCAGGGAAAAGATAAAAGGCTTCACTATCTGCGTCTGCAGGAAAATAAAGGCATTGCTGAAAATACGAATGCAGGTATTGAAAAGGCGGCGGGAGATTACATTGCCCTGCTCGATCATGACGATGTGCTGACGCCGGATGCCTTATATGAGATGGCGGCGGCAATTAATCATGCGGAAAAAACAGGGAAAGTACCTGTTATGATATATTCAGATGAGGATAAGTTTGAAGAAAGTGATTTAATATCAGAGAAAAAGTTACATTATATGGCGCCAAACCGGAAAAATGAATTTAACTTTGACTTAAGTCTGTCCAATAATTATATTTGTCATTTAATGATGGTAGAATCCGGACTTTTTAAAACATTAAAATTAAGAAAAGAATATGACGGAGCGCAGGATTATGACTGTGTTCTCAGAGTAATCGGACATCTGTTTTCTTCCGGAAAAGCGAAAAATGTAAAAGAAAGCATTATTCATGTTCCGAAAGTGTTGTATCACTGGAGATGCCATGCGGACTCCACAGCAGATAATACGGCGAGTAAAACGTATGCGTATGAAGCAGGTAAAAAAGCTTTGGAGGATTTCTGCAAAAGCAGGAAATGGGACGTGCAGGTAACACATTCCCTGCATCTTGGATTTTATCAAATCACATATCATCCCGATATGTTTGCGGTGCGTCCCGATGTTGGCATCATTGGCGGCAGGATCTTGGACAGACACAATAAAATAGCGTCTGGTATTTATGATAAAAACGGCGACAGGCTTTATCTGGGACTTCATAAAGAATACAGCGGCGGCGCTACACATAGAGCGGTGTTGTTGCAGGATTGTGCTGCGGTCGATATCCGCTGTATGCGTATCCGGGAGGAACTCTATCCACTGTTCAAAGAAATAACTGGTGTTTTTTATAAGGAAACAGGAGAGCAGAATCTGGCGGATGTCTCTATGATTTCCTGCGATGAGTCAGGATATCGGAAATTGAGCATGGAATTATGCCGTGCAGCGGCGAGGATGGGCTATCTAACCGTTTGGAATCCACAAATTTCCATAAAATTAAAAGGAGAATTAACAAAATAAATGAGGTCTACAATCGTGATACCGAATTACAATGGAATACGATATCTGGAAAACTGTCTGCGCTCTTTGGAAAAGGAGCAGGCATATATCATTGTAGTAGATAATGCTTCTGCAGACGGCAGTTATGAAATGACCTGTGAAAAGTTTCCGGCAGTAAAGACAATCCGGTTTTCGGACAATACGGGGTTTTGTAAAGCAATCAATGCCGGAATTGCAGCATCGGATACGGAATATGTTATTTTTCTGAATAATGATACGGTAATAGAGAGTGGGTTTGTGCACGCATTAGAGCGTGTGATGGACGAAGATGAAAGTATTTTTTCTGCGTCCGCTAAAATGATTTCCATGCACGACAAAGAAAAAATAGATGATGCCGGTGATTTATACTGTGCTCTTGGATGGGCGTTTGCCATTGGAAAGGGAAGACCTGAACAGGGTTACCGGGAAAGTTATCCTGTTTTTGCTGCCTGTGGGGGAGCCGCGATTTACAGGAAGCGTATTCTGGACAAAATAGGCGTACTGGATGAAAATCATTTTGCCTATCTGGAAGATATCGATTTGGGATATCGGGCGCAAATTTATGGATTTCACAATGTTTTTGCGCCGGATGCCCGTGTTTATCATGCTGGCAGCGCCACTTCCGGTTCCAGATACAATGCGCTTAAAGCGAAATTGTCCGCCAGAAACAATATTTATCTGATTTATAAGAATATGCCCGCATTACAGATGTTATTAAATTTACCGTTTTTGTTTGCAGGCTTTGGTGTGAAAACTTTATTCTTTATAAGTAAGGGGCTGGGAATGCCGTATATCAATGGTCTGTGCGAAGGTTTCCGACTTTGCGCATCCGCGGAAGGAAGAAAACATAAAATACATTACCGTTCCTGCCGCTTTAAGGCATACTGCCGGATACAGGTATTATTATGGAAGAATATCGTAAAGCGTTTTTGTCAGAGTTGACAATCTTTTCCTACGTATTGTACTATAAGACGTGGGAACATAGGAAAAAATAAATTTGTTACTTCAATTCTCAGCCTAAGCAGGCATGGGGGATTAACATGATAAAAGATAACCAGAAATATTTTAACAGACTTCACATTTTGGTAGATGCGCTTGTTATCATAGCCTCTTATTGGATTGCCTGGTATTTGAAGTTCGCCAGTCCTTTTTCGGGCAACGACCCGACGATAGGCGCACTGCAATGGCAGACTTATTTTGAACTGCTTTATTTCATTGTGCCTGCTTATCTGATTTTATATTATTATTTTAATCTCTATACACCAAAGCGTGCAACAGTCCACAAATATGAAATTTTTAATATTTTTCAGGCTAATACGGTAGGAATTATTCTCCTGATGGCGGGCTGGTATGCGATTAAGCAAATACACTTCTCACGTATTATGATGGGAATGTTCTACATTGTCAATATTATACTAACGACAATATGCCGTTCTATTATTCGTTCCCTGCTCCAATATTTTCGAAGAAAAGGATATAACCTGAAGTATATTTTATTAGTCGGTTATTCAAGAGCGACAGAAGAGTATATTAACAGAATCAATTCCAATCCGCAGTGGGGATATGTGGTAAGGGGGATTCTGGATGATGCCGTGCCGAGGGGTACTTTGTACAAAGGAGTAAAAGTCATAGGAACTATTGATAATTTGACGTATATTCTGCCGCAAAATAATCTGGATGAGATAGCGATTACTCTGTCGCTTAGTGACTATGACCGCTTAGAGCATATTGTGGATTTGTGTGAAAAATCAGGCGTACACACGAAATTTATTCCCGATTATAACAGTTTATTCCCGAGCAGACCGTATACGGAAGATTTGATGGGACTGGCAGTTGTCAATATCCGTTATGTACCGCTTACTAATACATTAAATTGGATCATGAAAAGAATTGTTGATATTGTGGTTGCTTTGTTTGGCGCCGTTATCTTTTCTCCGGTAATGATTTTGGCGGCGATTGCAGTCAAGTGCAGCAGCAAGGGACCGGTTATTTTTAAGCAGGAACGGATTGGCCTGCACAATAAACCTTTTTTGATGTATAAGTTCAGGACAATGGAAGTGCAGAAGCCGGGTGCGGAGAAAAAAGGATGGACAGTGAAAAACGACCCTCGTGTAACAAAGGTCGGCAGGCTGCTTCGCAGAACCAGTATGGATGAATTGCCGCAGCTTTTTAATATTTTAAAGGGAGACATGAGTGTTGTAGGACCAAGGCCCGAAAGACCGCAGTTTGTTGAACAGTTTAAAGAGGAAATACCAAGATATATGGTAAAACATCAGGTCAGACCGGGACTTACCGGATGGGCGCAGATTAACGGATACCGTGGCGATACTTCTATTAAGCGCAGAATAGAGTATGATATTTTTTATATTGAAAACTGGACCTTGTCTTTTGATGTTAAAATTATATTATTGACGATATTTAAAGGGTTCATAAATAAAAACGCCTATTGAAGCAATACTAACTGAAAATATTTAAAATTATTAAGAAATTCTAAAGACTGATTGAATATGGCACAAGATTGTTGCAATTCTAACAAGATGTAGTATAATCTTATATGGAACTTGCGCTATTTTGTGATGAATATAAATAGTGTAAAAAAAGTTAATGAAAATAAGGATTAAAAAGGGAATTAAGGGAGTACAAGATATGACAAAGAAAAGTAGAGATGCATATGATGAAGAGCGGAGACCTTCTAAAAAAACTTCCTCATCTAAGGGGAAGAAGAAGTCGTCTTCCGGGAAAAAACAGAGTAAGAAAGAGCAGGCGAAAAAACAAAGAAGAAGAATTATTCTTTTTATTTTGGAGATTTTCGTTTTATTAATTATGGTTATTGTTTTGTATGTGGTAATGACAGGTTCAAAGAGCGGTCATTACGAGATTCAGGAAAGCGATGTTATCATTAACAAAGAAGTAAAACAGGCATCGGAGTCGAAGACCGAAGAAGAAGCAGGATATAAAAATATTGCATTATTTGGTGTTGATTCCACAACAGGAGCCCTGACTAAGAATACGCGAAGCGATACGATTATGATTGCTTCCATCGATCAGAAGACAGGAGACTGTAAATTAGTGTCCGTATATCGAGATACGTATTTGAATTTGAGTAATGATTCCTATAATAAATGTAATGCCGCTTATGCAAAAGGCGGTCCGAAGCAGGCAATCAGTATGCTGAATATGAATCTGGACCTGGATATTACGGATTTTGTAACCGTAGGATTTGCAGGACTGACAGACACGATTGATGCGCTGGGTGGCGTCTATATTACGGTAGACAGTTCAGAAATCAGCCATTTGAACAATTACCAGCTGTGTATTGCAGAAGATTTGAAACGTTCCTATACACCGGTTACGGATACCGGATATCAGCTGTTAGACGGTCTGCAGGCTACCGGTTACTGTCGTATTCGTTATACTGCAGGAGATGATTTCAGACGTGCGGAGCGTCAGAGAGAAGTGCTTCAGGCTGTAGCGGATCAGGCAAAGAAGAATGCTTCACCGGCGGCATTAGGACAGATTGCAAATGATGTATTTGATGAAGTATATACTTCTTTGGATTTGAATGAAATTGTTGAATTATTAGGTAATGTTACAAAATATAATATTGTGGAAACATCGGGATTCCCGCAGGAGGAGTACAGGGCGACAGGTACGATTGGTTCTAAAGGTTCCTGCGTTATTCCGGTAAATTTGGAAGAGAATGTAAAATGGCTGCATCAGTTCTTATTTAATGATTATAATTATACGCCGTCTGCAACGGTTCAGGAATGCAGCAGGCAGATTGAGGCCGATACAAGCTCTTATATCAACAAATAAAAAAGAAGCAGTAAAGTTAAGGGTGAAGAATTTTGGTGGAGAAAGTGGATGTTATCATCCCGACATATAAGCCGGACCGGACATTTTTGGAATTAATGGATAAATTGGCGCATCAGAGTCTTCCGATTCATCGCATTATCATCATGAACACGGAACAGAAATATTTCGACCGATTGGTTTACGGAACGTCCTTTTCCAAGCAATATAAGAACGTATTGGTAAAGCATCTTTCCAAAAGGGAGTTTGACCATGGACGTACCAGAAACAGTGCCGTTCATTTATCGGATGCGGAAGTATTTATTATGATGACGCAGGATGCTGTTCCGGCGGATGAGTTTATGGTGGAAGAGCTGCTTCAGGGGCTTGCGCAGGAAAAGGTGGCTGTTGCATACGCCAGACAGATTGCCGGAGAATCCAGTTCCGAAGCAGAGAAATTCACACGAAATTTTAACTATCCGGACGAAAAGATGGTTAAGACAGAGGCAGACATTGAGAGGCTTGGTATTAAGACCTTTTTCTGCTCCAATGTATGCGCTGCTTATCACAGGGATATTTTTGATGCATTAGGCGGATTTGTCAAACATACGATATTTAATGAGGATATGATTTTTGCAGCGAAAGCTGTTCGTGCCGGATATGGCATTGCTTATCAGCCGGAGGCAAAGGTCTTTCACTCCCATGATTATACGGCCATGGAGCAGTTTCACAGGTATTTTGATTTGGGAGTTTCTCAGGCGGAGCATCCGGAAGTCTTTTCGGGCATTCGTTCCGAATCGGAGGGTAAGAAACTTATAAAGATGACGATTGCCCATTTGAAAGAAGAGAATATGATTTCTCAGATTCCGGGGGTTATCGTAAAAAGCGGATTTAAGTACGCAGGCTATCTTCTGGGAAAGAACTATAAAAAGCTGCCAAAGAAAGTGGTAGTAAAGTGTTCATCCGCCAAGGAATATTGGAGTTAAGTGTTAAGTGTGAAAAATAAATTGTTTCACAGCTTGAGAGAAAGGCATGGTTATTTTATGTGTGGAATTGTAGGATATATCGGAACCAAACAGGCATCGCCCATTATTCTTGACGGGTTGGCAAAACTGGAATACAGAGGCTATGACTCTGCGGGTATGGCAGTTTATGACGGAGAAAAAATAAATATTCAAAAGTCAGTAGGACGGCTTAAGGTGCTGGAAAATATGACGCACGGCGGCGAGAGTATGCCGGGAACATGCGGCGTAGGGCATACAAGATGGGCAACTCACGGAGCGCCGAGTGATACGAATGCGCATCCGCATTTTAACGAGTCAGAGACAATAGCGGTTGTACATAACGGTATTATCGAGAATTATATACAGTTGCGGAAGAAAATGACAGATAAGGGCTACCACTTTGTTTCGGAAACGGATACGGAAGTCCTTGCACATATGCTGGATTACTATTATAAGGGAAATCCTTTGGAAGCGGTGACAAAAGTGCTTCATCGTGTGGAGGGTTCCTATGCGCTTGGTATCGTATTTGCCGATTGTCCGGATCAGATTTTTGCGGCAAGAAAAGACAGTCCGCTGATTGTAGGACAGAATGAGGACGGATGCTTTATCGCCTCTGATGTACCTGCGATTTTAAAATATACGAGAAAAGTATATTATGTAGATAATCATGAAGTAGTGCGTCTGCGTACCGACCATATGCACTTTTATACAGTAGACGAAGAGGAAATCAAAAAAGAGCCCGTTACAATTGAATGGGATGCGAATGCAGCTGAAAAAGCGGGCTATGAGCATTTCATGTTGAAAGAAATGTATGAGCAGCCGAAGACGGTTTCTGATACATTGACTCCCAGAGTCAAAGAAAATGATGTTGTCATAGAAGAACTGAATATGACAGATGAGGAACTCAGTCAGATTAAAAAAATACATATTGTGGCATGTGGTTCCGCTTATCATGCGGGTATGACAGGCAAGTATGTACTGGAGGGGCTTGCGCGGACTCCGGTGGAAGTAGATCTGGCTTCGGAATTCCGTTATCGTGACCCTATTTTGGAAGACGGGGCTATGGTAGTTGTTATCAGTCAGTCAGGAGAGACTGCCGATACGCTTGCCGCGCTGCGGGAGGCAAAGAAAAAAGGGTTCAAGGTACTTGGTATTGTCAATGTTGTAGGAAGTTCTATTGCAAGAGAGGCAGATAATGTCATGTATACGTGGGCAGGACCGGAGATTGCGGTGGCTACTACTAAGGCATACAGCGCACAGTTAATCGCTTTATATCTGCTTGCAATGAAGCTTGGAAAAGTAAGAGGTATGATAGCGGAAGATAAGTTTGCAGCACTGCTTGCAGACTTAAAGAGACTGCCCGACCAGATTGAACTTTTACTGAATAATAAGCTAAAGATTCAAAAATTTGCAAATCGTTATATTGGTGCAAAAGATGTATTCTTTATCGGACGCGGTATTGATTATGCGATTTCGTTAGAGGGTTCTTTGAAATTAAAAGAAATTTCTTATATTCATTCGGAGGCGTATGCAGCGGGTGAGTTGAAACACGGTACCATTTCACTGATAGAAGAGGGAACTTTGGTGGCGGCAGTTTCCACACAGCCTGAGTTATATGCCAAGACGATCAGTAATATGGTAGAAGTAAAAGCAAGGGGCGCGTTTGTACTTGCGGTGACATGTGAGGGCAATAAGGAAATTGAGAAAGCAGCCGATTATGTCATCTACATTCCGGAAACAAATCCATATTTTGCCAATTCGCTTGCAATTATTCCTTTACAGCTGTTTGGCTATTATGTCGCAGTCGGCAAAGGCTGTGATGTAGATAAACCGCGAAATCTGGCAAAATCTGTTACCGTTGAATAAAAACACAAAAAAGAAAAAATTTCATCACACTTTGTACACATTTGCCAGTTATACTGTGTTCATAGTCAAGGATGAAAGGAGTCTTTAATATGTATGACAATCATTTCCCAAACGAGAATCAATCTAACAGGGAGAATGGAGAACAAAATCCGAACAATCAGTATTACACAAATAGAAATTACGGATATGACGCGGGAACATATCAAAATGTAAATCGGGAACAAAATGCAGGAACTTACCAATATGGCAATACCTATCCGAATCATTACGGACAGGTAAAGACGACGAAGAAGAAAGAAAAAGGAGCAGTCAGCAGCTATCTAAAGAAAATGCTTGTCTGCGTTTCACTTGGATTGTTTTTCGGTTTGTGTGCGGGTCTTGGCTTTTATGCCGTGGAATCTGCTACGGGAATGTTGGACCATGATGCAGATGTATCCAATAAGGTAACCACCCGGGAAATGGATGCTGCTGCGGAAGCGCTTGGCACAGATATATTGGAAGATGCAGAAGAAGTTATTTCCGATGCGGTACAGTCACTTCAGGATTCAGATGATATTGAAAAGACACAGACTGTATATGCAGTCGTATCGGATGTCTCGGATGTTGTTACAGCGGTTATGCCGGCGGTTGTATCTATCAGCAATACTTATACGGAAACAATGTC
>CAZKOR010000098.1:0-13081 GCA_964554405.1 uncultured Bacteroides sp.
CGCCTGCGGATAGCTTCTCCAGCTGCAAGACCCCTGTCGAAACCTTGACTGGCCCTTATATATTGCTTTTCTTTTGCATTCATTATATTATACCATATATCGGCAGATTTTAGTAGTTTTTTAGAGATTTCTGATTTTAAAATCTCTTTCGTGTTCTCTGCGCTGGTCTTTTTTGGCTATATCCTGTCTCTTATCATAAAGTTTTTTACCTTTGGCAAGTCCGATTTCCAGTTTTGCCCTGCCGTCTTTAAAATATACCTGCAGAGGAACTATAGTATAACCCTGTTCTGCAAGTTTTCCTGCCAGTTTTCTGATTTCTGCTTTATGCATCAATAATTTTCTGACACGCAGCGGGTCTTTATTAAAAATATTTCCTTTTTCATACGGACTGATATTCATGCCATAGACAAAAGCTTCTCCGTTTTCAATCCGGATAAACCCCTCTTTGATACTGCACTTTCCAAGCCGCAGCGACTTTACTTCCGTACCATGCAGCGCAATACCCGTTTCATATTTTTCCTCTATGAAAAAGTCATGATATGCCTTTTTGTTATTAGCAACTAACTTCATTGCTTCTTTTGCCATGTTATCACCCCTTTGCAGCTGGCTTCTGTTCCTGTCTAAATAGCTTCCTCATCAGGGATAGAAAAATCTATCGTTCTTGTCAGGCGTTCCACACCATCCACCCGGATTGTAATCTGTTCTCCCAGACGATACTTTTTACCGGTCTCCTGCCCTGTCATTTCATATGCATTTTCATCATACACATAATAATCTCCCGGCAGTTTTGATACATGTATCATACCCTCAACCGTGTTTGGCAGTTCCACGTAAACTCCCCAACTTGTAATACTTGATATGACGCCCTCGAAAACCTCTCCGATATGTGCTTCCATATATTCCGCTTTCTTTAGCTTATCCGTTTCCCGCTCCGCTTCCTCGGCACGCCGCTCCATTTCGGAAGAATGCTTTGCCACCATTGGCAGTTTATTCTGGTAATGTTCAAGTCTTTTCTCCTGCAGACGTCCTCGGAGCTGTTCCTTAATAATCCTGTGTATCTGTAAATCAGGATAGCGCCTGATAGGGGAAGTAAAATGACAGTAATACCGGCAGGCAAGTCCGAAATGCCCGCTGCATTCTACCGTATACTTTGCCTGTTTCATACTGCGCAGCGTAAGCCTACTGATGAGCATCTCTTCCGGTGTTCCTTCCATCTTATCTAACAGCTTTTGTATTTCTTTAGGATGCACCTCTTCATTTGACGTTTTAATATAATACCCGAAATTATGCAGAAACGTGGAGAGTTTTGCAATTTTCTCCGGGTCGGGATTATCATGGGTACGGTAAACAAACGGTATTTCCATCCAGAAGAAATGCTGTGCGATCGTTTCATTGGCAATCAACATGAAATCTTCAATTATCTTGGTTGCTACATTCCGTTCGTAAGGCTTAATCTCTATCGGATGCCCCTCTTTATCCAGTGAAATCTTACTCTCCGGAAAATCAAAATCAATCGAGCCGCGTTTATGCCTTTTTTTACGTAAAATTGCCGCAAGCTGTTCCATCTGCTCAAACATCGGCACTAACGTCTCATACTCTTTGCATTCCGCCTCGTCATGGTCCTCTAAAATCTTTTTGACGCTCGTATAAGACATTCTTCTGTCTACGCGGATGACCGTTTCCGCTATCTGATAATCTGTCACATTTCCTTTTTCATCAATTGTCATCAGACAGCTTAATGCCAGTCGGTCCACGCCCTGATTCAGGGAGCAGATACCGTTAGAGAGTTTGTGCGGCAGCATGGGTATCACTCTGTCCACAAGATAGACACTCGTTCCGCGCTCATAGGCTTCCCAGTCTAGCGCAGAGTTTTCCTGCACATAATTGGACACATCCGCAATGTGAACGCCCAGATGATACAAATCCCCTTCTTTGGAAAGGCTGACCGCATCATCTAAATCCTTTGCATCTTCACCGTCTATCGTAATCATTTCCACATCCCGCAAATCCATGCGCCCTGCCATATCGGCTTCCTGTATTTCATCTGGAATCCGCTCCGCCTGATTCATTACTTTTTCCCCAAATTCGACAGGCAGGTCAAAGCCGCGGATAATCGACATAATATCCACTCCCGGGTCATTGATATGTCCCAGGATTTCCACCACTTTTCCCTCCGGCTTGTGGCGTTCATCCCCGTAGCTTGTCAGTTCTATTACTACCTTATGCCCGTTTACCGCTCCTTTAGAACGTTCTTTGGGAACAAAAATATCCGAAGCAAGTTTTCCGTTATCCGGAATCACAAAGCCAAAAGATGCCGATTGCTCATACGTTCCCACAATCTGGCTTGTACCATGTGATAATATTTTGCGGACAACCGCCTCCTGCCTTTTACCGCGTTTTCCCGGCAATAACTCCACCTGCACCTTGTCGAGATGAAAAGCATGATTTGTCATATTTTCCGGAACATATAAGTCTTCCTCTCTGCCCTCTATCTCTACAAAACCGAAACCTCTGGCATTGCCGATAAAAGTACCTGTCAATAAACGGCTGTCTGATTTTACATATTTTCCTTTTGCGGTAATCTCTATTTTCCCCTCCGCCAATAGCGCGTCAAGCACATGCCGGAATGCTTCTCTGTCCACTTTGGAAACCTGCATGAAAGAAGCGAGTTCTTTTTCTTTCATCGGCACATACATCTCGTCTTCAACGAGTTCACATATTAACTTTTTTCTTTTTTCAAATAATTCCTGATTCATTTCCATCTGTGTCTATTCTCTGCCCCTGTGCAAATAAAAAGCACTCTTTCTGCAAGAGTGCTTCACATCATCTAAAAAAGATTTAAGTTCAGAATAATTGCCAACAGCATAAATCCTACTGCCAGTCCCGTTGAAATCTTAACAAGCTTTCCTTCCATGGAACGACCTTTATTCTTTCCCCAATATGTTTCAGCTGCACCGCTGACGGCTCCTAAGCCCGCGGACTTTCCCTCCTGCATCAATACCAGTATCACCAGTGCGATACAAATTATAATATATATAACGGTTAATACAATCCTTAACGCTCCCATTGAAAACTGCTCCTTTCCCTATATCAAGCAGATTTTAGTGTACCATAGAAATGCTTAGTATGCAAGATATAAATTAAAAATTTCTTTTTTCACCACTCCAGCCCTGCAAATGCATCCTCTTTTTTCATCTGTGTACCCTGACAGTTCATCAAAAAAGCTTTCATTTCCGTATGCCGCTCTCCCATGTCCTCCAAGACCGCATTGATATTTTCACCCGTGATGCATTCACTGTCTAACAAGAACTGATAATATTTTTTATCATCTCCATGCTCTTCCAAAACTACTTTCCATGTTTCTTCCGAGCTTTCTCCTTTTGTGTGTGCACGCAGATAAGAAAGCAGACTCATCTTTACCTCTTCCCGTAAAGCGTCGTCATACATAAGCCGCAGCATCGCAAGCCTTACTTTAAAACGTCTTCTCTGTTCCACGTAATAATCCAGATTGTTTTCCCTGCTGCCGTAATCTTCTTCCCCGCATAACAGCATTTTGGAGAACCCTTCCGTATCTTCTTGTGCCATCAAAGACATCATTCTGGCATCCCACTGCTCTAACCACTGTCTGCTGCCCGCCGCCACAGTATCAAACAGATAAAAGGCGTCTAACTTATTCATGACCGCGGCAAGCAGATAAGAAGTTCCCTCCGGTTCGGATTTTATCAGGCTGTCACTATCCTCTGTTACCACAATCTGTTCTAACTTCACACAGTCCTTCAAAATACCCTGTCCGACAGCAAGCTTTTTCCGCGGCAATGACAACTTCTCTAAACTGCTGCAGGAAGCAAACGCCCACTCCTGAATCTCTGTAATACTTTCCGGCAAATACAGCTCCTGCAAACTTTTTGCCCCAAGGAAAGCCTTTTTCCCAATAACCGTAACAGGCTTATCCTCTATCTGTTCCGGTATCGTTAAGGAAATATCTTTCCCACGGTATCCGGTTAACATAACATTATCTTCTAAAAATGTGACCTCTATCCTGCCATAATCCGTATTGATTTCCTGTATCTTTCCCAACATAATCATTACGCCCTTTTCGCCGCATTATTCCGCTTTCTATAAATCCAGCGCTTCTATCTGCTGCATGATGGTATCCCCACGCTCTGATATCATCATTTCTTCATTATGCCGCTGATAATCCTCACAGCCATACATTCCGATAAATTTCGCGCTGTCCTGATTCACCGTACATTCCGTCAAAAGTATCAGCATTTCATTACCGGTTCCAAAAGTATCTTCCACAAAAGTGAACAGGTAGTGGAGCTTTTCTCCTGCAGCTTCCGTCTCTTTTTTATAAGAAGCTACTTCCGCCTCGTATTGTTCCCTTAAAAATGCGAGCGCTTCTTCTCCGCTCTCCCTGTCTTCCAGACGAAGTTTCCTCTCACAGTCTTTTAAGAAACGAATGACATTTCGCTGTTTTCTCTTTTCCCTGTCAGATAAAGAACCTGCTTTCTGCAAAGCTTCCATGCCTTTCTGTCTGCCCTCTGTCTGTCCGTTTAACATTTTTATGACGTCATCCGCCGTTTTTTCTTCCTGCGCCATACTGTTTTTAATCGCTTTCATATGCACAAGGAAATTGCTGATACAATCAAATCTTTCCATATTTTCCCGTATTTCATGCTGTACATAATCAATCAGCATCCCCATCAGGGAAAGTCTCTCATCAAAATCCGCTTTCCTTGCTCTTTCACCCACCTGTGCAGGAGCATGTCCTGCCAGAATATCCTCTATATGATAATCTCTTTTATATTTCTGGTATAAGTCATAGTAAGCAGTAAATTCCTTGACAACGCGCGGATTTCTGATATATTGCTCCACCAGTGATTCCTCTACTTTCAACTTCTCGTCTTCATAAAGAAGTATCATCGCAGACAAATCCTCCCAGCCCCTTGCCGTGATATAATTCTTTCCCCGGACTGTTGTTTCTACCTGATAAAAGTCTTCTTTTTTCATATCCAGATAATTCGTGATAGCCGTATGCAGATGCCTGTCTTTTGCATATTCTTTCCAGACCGCATAATCCGCCTCAACCTCCAGAATTTTCATTCTGTCCAGTGTCACAATATCAAATTCCCGCACCGACTTATTATATTCCGGCGGGTTTCCTGCCGTCACGATTACCCATCCGTCCGGTACTTTATGCCGTCCGAATACTTTATATTGCAGAAACTGCAGCATGGACGGCGCCAAAGTCTCCGATACGCAGTTAATTTCATCCAGAAAAAGGATTCCCTCCTTAATGCCGCTCTCCCGCATGACATCATAAATCGAAGCAATAATCTCGCTCATCGTATACTCCGATACATCATAAGACCACCCCTCATACTCTTTATGTGCAATAAAAGGAAGCCCCAATGCCGACTGTCTTGTATGGTGCGTCATAGAGTAGGAAACAAGAGCAATCCCAAGTTCCTGCGCGATCTGTTCCATGACAGCCGTTTTGCCGATACCAGGCGCTCCCAACAGGAAAATCGGACGCTGTCTGACAACAGGAATCCTGTATTCCCCTTCCTCATCTTTTTTTAAGTACAATTTTACGGAATCTTTAATATACTCTTTTGCCTGCTTAATATTCATTGCTGTAACCATCTTCCTCTTTTTCTATTTCACACTCTTCTTCCGATATGACAATCCTGATTGCCCACGGCGGAACTGCCGGCGCTTCTCCATCGTCACGCAGAAAAACAAACGCCGTATCATAATCCGGCATCTGCTCAGGGTAGATACCATAGCCGTCCGTAAAATAAATCAGACCTTTTAAGTTTTCAAACCCGCCGTCCTGTTTTAATTTCTCTACATACTGAAACACCGGCCTGAAATCAGTAGCACCAAACCCGCGCAGTTTTCCGTTCTTTAAAAAATTATCAAAGTCCTCTCTGCATGTTATGACAGTATCGCTCTGTACCTCGTTATCACATTGAATGATGTGCACATTGATTTTCCGGAAAAAATTCTCCCTCTGCTGCATGATTTGATACGTCTGATTTAGAAATGCCTGTACCACCTCGCCGCGGCAGGACGCCGAAGTATCGAGTGCAATCACAAAATCCTTGATTTTATTGGCGTCTTTATATTCAAGCGGCTCTACGAGCGGCATATTTCCGTATTGGGAGAGTCCGTACGTATAATAAATATAATCAAATTCATCGTCATTGACTTGTACCACCTCGCCCATCACCATAAACCGCTTCAAAAAATCGCGGTAGTCATATCTTTCTCTTGTCGCTTCTTTCAGATTCTCTTCCATGCTCTGTGCATTATTTTTATCTTTGGAAAAACTTCTTAAATCCGCCTTTACCCGCTCGCTTACTTTGCGCCATTCCTCCTGCGACAGCGTCAGTTCTTCTTTTCTGTCCCAATATAGATGCTCATCATAATAGCAAAGTTCCCGCCATTCTTTCTGCGCTTTCTTGGATGGTTCCTCTATGCGGAAATGCCTGTACAGCTTCTCCGCAGTCAACCCCCCTGCCTGCTTTTTTAAGATATCCAGTCTGCTTTTTAAAATGGCATCCGATGGCAGAACGGCAAGATGCAGTGACATTTCCATAATTGTATTTTCCACTGCGATATCAGTTGCCAGATTCCAGAGTTCCCGCTCCAGCTTATCTGTCTGAAAGCTATGATAAAAGATACAGTGCAACAACACATGCAGATAAAGCCTTACCATATAATGCGGCTCTTTGCGATACTTAGCAAGCAAAAGCGCCGGATCATAATAAAGTGTTGCGCCGTCATAGGCAAAAACACCCATTCCTGCCCGTTCTTCCAGCTTTAACGCAGACAGCGCCACATCCAGAAAACGCATATTCATTAAAATACCGTCATGCGACAGCCTGATAATATCGCGTGCCAGCGCTGATATCTGCTCTTGTTTATTCATGTTGCCCTTTCCTGTCCGTTATCATAAATCGGACGATTGAAAACCGCTTTTTCAACCGTCCGTCACTTGTATTCTATAGATTCTGTCTTTAACAAAACGGATTATACTGCTTCTCGTGTCCGATATCCGTCGTATCCCCATGTCCCGGATACACTTTGACTTCATCCGGGAGCACAAAAAGCTTTTCTTTAATCGAACGGACAATATCACTCATACTGCCTGTTGCCAAATCCGTCCTGCCAACTGATTCCTGAAACAGTGTATCGCCGCTGATTAAAATGCCGTCTTCCTCAAAATAATAACAGCAGCTCCCGATGGTATGTCCCGGCGTTGCAATTAATTTGCAGGTCATATCCGCAATCGTAATATCCTCTCCGTCCTTTAAGTACTTATCTGGTATTACCGTATAGGGTCTGCCGACCTGTTCCGATACATTGGTAACCGCATCCTCACACAGCACTTTTTCCTCTTCATAAGCATAAATCGGCGCTCCGGAAAGTTCCCGCAGTTTATTAGTTCCCCATATATGGTCAAAATGCCCATGTGTCAGCAGGATACCCGCAATCCGAAATCCTTTTTCCGTCAATGCCTCATAAATATAATCACCTTTATCCGCAGGGTCAAAGAAAATCACTTCTTTCTTTCCCTCTTGATACACAAAATAGCAATTCGTCTGACAGATGCCTAACATCAGTCTGCCTACTTTTAAATTCGCCATACTAAAACCACACCTTTCTCCTGACCTGCGATATTCTTCCTGAAAATATCAATATCAGCTCGTTGTTCTCTCGATATCAATCACGCTTTCAATTGTCCGAATCTTATCAATAATCCGGTTCAATTCTTCTCTGCTGCGGATTTCAAAGCTTACTTCCATCGTAGCGGTTCCCTGTTTATTAATTCTGGTATTCAGAGCAAGAATATCAATATTTTTCTCTGTCAACGCTCTGGAAACATCTGCCAACAGTCCATTCCGGTTATGGGCATAGATACTGATTTCCGCTAAATATTTTTCATCGCCTTCCTCGCCTGCTGCCTGCTGCCATTCCGCATCAATCAATCTGACGCGGTCAATTTCCGGCAAATTCAAAATATTGATACAGTCTGTACGGTGAACAGACACCCCCCGGCCTCTTGTAATAAAACCGACAATTTCATCTCCCGGTACCGGTGAACAGCATTTAGAAAATCTGACCGCCACATCATGGATACCCTTTACGACAATGCCGTTGTTTCCTTTTCGCGGCTGCATCCTGCTATGCTGTGCATTTTCCTGTACTTCGGCAAGTATTTCCTCGTCTGATACTTCCTTTTTGTGGTCATTGTCATACAGTTCCTGCATACGATTAACAATCTGACCTTCTTTGAGTCCGCCGTGTCCGACAGCTGCAAGTACGGAATCCCAATCGCGGAAACCGTATTTTTTCATAATGGCATCCTCATACTGCGGAGTCAGAATATCCTGCGTATTGATGGATTTTGCCTTGCAATAATTTAAAAGTAATTCTTTTCCTTTTACGATATTATCTTCTTTTAACTGCTGTTTAAACCACTGGTTTATTTTATTTTTGGCCTGTGTGCTTCTCACAATATTCAGCCAGTCACGGCTCGGACCTTTTGAGTTCTGAGAAGTCATAATCTCTATCTGGTCGCCGTTTTTTATCTCGTAGTCTATCGTCACAAGTTTTCCGTTTACCCTTGCGCCAATCATCTTATTGCCGACCGCACTATGCACATTATAAGCAAAATCTATCGGCGTAGAACCCGCCGGTAATGTTTTTACATCTCCTGTAGGAGTAAAACAATAGACATGGTCGGAAAAGAGGTTCAAATCACTCTTTAAAAGTTTCAAAAACTCCTTGTTATCCTCTGCGGTCTGCTGCCATTCCAGAATCTGACGCAGCCAGATTAACTTTTCTTCCTCCTGCGCCTCCACTTTCTTGCCGTCAGATGCCACCTTATACTTCCAATGCGCCGCAATACCGTATTCCGCCGCCTTATGCATCTCATACGTACGTATCTGTATCTCAAATGGCTGCCCGCCGGAACCAATCAATGTGGTATGCAGTGACTGATACATATTGGCTTTCGGCATTGCAATATAGTCCTTGAAACGTCCCGGAATCGGTTTGTACATTGCATGAATGACGCCAAGCGCCGCATAGCAGTCCTTGACCGTATCTACAATAATGCGCACGGCAAATAAATCATAAATCTGGTCTATCGTCTTATTTTGGTTCTTCATTTTTTTATAGATACTGAAAAAATGCTTGATGCGGCCGTCAATCTGCGCTTTGATACCGGCATGCACAATATGTTCCCTTACTTCGTCTACGATGGATTGGATATATTTCTCGCGTACACTTTTGCGGACCGCAATCGTATCCACCAAGTCATAATATGCTTCCGGCTCCAGATATTTCAAAGATAAATCATCCAGTTCCACTTTAATTCTGGAAATACCAAGTCTTTGTGCAATGGGACAATAAATATCAAGTGTTTCTCTTGCCACTTCCTGCTGTTTCTCCGGTTTTCTATACTGCAGCGTCCTCATATTATGCAGTCTGTCGGCAAGTTTAATAATAATAACGCGGATATCCTTTGCCATTGCCAAAAACATTTTCCGCAGATTCTCCGCCTGTCTTTCCAGTTTTTCCGCGTCTTTATCATTATTGTTTTCCCCATGGAAATTCAATTTATCCAGTTTGGTAACGCCATCTACCAAAAGCGCCACGTCCGCGCCAAATTTCTCTTCAATTTCTTCATCCGTTATCGGCGTATCTTCCACCACGTCATGTAAAAGCCCCGCCACTATCGTTTCTTTGTCTAATTCCAAATCAGCAAGAACAATCGCAACACAGAGAGGATGAATAATATACGGCTCTCCTGACTTACGAACCTGATCTTTATGCGCTTCATGTGCCACCTCATAGGCTTTTTCAATCAGAGAAATATCATCGGACGGATGGTATTTTTGCACACGGGTAATTAATTCCTGATACAAGGCCTCAGGACTTTGAAATTCCTCTATCGCTTCAATTCTTCCATCATCAAAAACAACTTCCATTTTTTCTTCTGTCGCCATATACTCACCAGTCACTTTGTTTGAATTTCATCTGTTCCATTATTTGAGGATATTTTAAGAATACATGAACCGCTTTGCTTAGTCAATATAAATAATGCCAATTTCTTAGCATTTCCGCCCACCTGTTATCATCAATTTTATTGACGTGGTTAGTTATCAATGATACCATTTTAAGAAAAACCATACGCAATCCAGGAAAGGGAATGGGTACTTATATGAATCAAACAGAAATCGATTTTCTGAATTTTGAAAACGATTTATTACAAACACGAAAAAAACTGAATGACCTGATCTATCAACTTACTAATAATCCGCAAACGCCCGAGAACAAGGCTATTTATCAGGAAAAAATCTTCTATCTTGAAAAAGAATTAAAATATATGAACGAGCAGTTTCAAATGCTGAAAGGCAGACAGGCGGCTTCGCAAAATGCTGCGCAAAGTATGACTGTCAGTACGCCTCAGCAGACGCTTCGCGTATATCCGCAGACACCGCCCTCTGCCCGTCCGGAGCAGCCGCACAAAGATTATGAGAAATTATTCGGCAAAAGCTTTATGGGCATTTTTGCTTCCGTGCTGATTTTTATCAGCCTGATTATTTTTGCCACCCTGATGATGCCCTATCTGACTGATACGATGAAGTTATTCGGGCTGTATCTATTAAGCTTCGGACTGTTATCGGCAGGTTTTCTGCTTTCCCGGAAAAACCCGGCGAATAAGTTCTACCTTGCAGTCATCGGCTGCGGCATCGGTTCGCTGTACATATCTTTGCTGTTGAGCGATTTCTATTTTAAAGTGATTGGAGACATTTTATTATATGCCTTTATACTTGTATGGGCAGTTTTCGTCAGATACCTGTCCCGCTTAAAAAGCCTTGTTTTCCATGTAATCGGGCAGCTTGGTATTTTTATCGCAACCATATTGGGAACCGTTCTCTGCGTCAACGACAACGATATTGCAAAATTCCTCGTATTAACGGTCTTTTACTTTATTTCCGCCATTGTTTTCTCAAATGCAGTTTTTTTCATAAAAGAGAAAAAATTTCTGCCCCCTAAAGCTTACGAAGATAATTTATGTAACCATATTTTTAAGACCCTGAATCTGCTTGTTCTGACGATTGGCATTTTCTATCTGGACATAGCGGATCTCAGAACAATAACAATCGTTCTTATTCTGCTGTTCATACTGACTGAGTACTGCTTTTCTTACCGGGAAGAATGCAGACACGGTATTGTCTTTCAGCTTCTTACGATTGCCAATTTCTCCCTGTTCTTCTGCCTTCTGCCGCAGCTGGAACTTTGGCCGGAGGATGTTTCTGCCTTATTAACGTATCTTCTGTCCATCGCTTTGTTATTTTATATCACCAAAAAGAACGCCGGATACCGAATTGTTTCAGAACTTTATTGCTTTCTTATTATTTTCTTAAGCTGCTATAACGACTTCTTCATCGGCAGGCACCTATATGCGTATTTTACGGCAATTCCGTTCATGCTTTATGGCGGACTGAAACAGAAAAAAACTTACCTTTATGCGGGCATTGCTTTTCTTGTTGCCTTTTTCAGATTGGACTTAGACCTGGAACATCTGATCATGGCAATCCTGGTCTATGCCGTATTTTTATACCTCTGTTCTAAATTGGACGACCTGTATTTCAGACTGCTCGGTTATCTCATGCTGACATTTATAACGATACCCCTTCTGCATGACTGTACCCATACCTTCTTCAAACAGCTTGCTATCGAGTCTATAGGCATAAAAACGAATCTGATTACCTTTTTCGTCATCGCCGCTCTGCATCTTATTCTGTCAAAACTTGAATATCTCGGAACGCAAAAACCCATCAGGATTATGATGTACCTTATCAACGGTGTGCTGATGATCGTAGGCTGTTTCTATCTATACGATTCCGTCTGGCAGATTCCGCTCATTCTGATAACGGTATTAATATTTATGGTCAATTCCAGAAGGATTCTGCAAGAGGATATTCGGGCCGGCTATTACGTTGCGTTAAAATATACGGCGCTGATGGTCTGTATCCTTACTTCCTATGACGTTGCCAATTATTTTATCAGCATCTGTCTGTTACTGTTCGCTATCCTGAGCATCATCATTGGCTTTTATAAAAATACGATGACCTTCCGCCTATATGGTCTGATTCTGTCCATGGTCAGCGTCTTTAAACTGATTATGATCGACATCAAGTACGACAGCACCCTTGAAAATGCCGTCAGCTTCTTCGTCAGCGGCATCCTCTGCTTCATCATCAGCTTCCTCTACAACAAAATCGACCACAGCCTCAAGAAATCATCACCAACCAACGGCGATTCAGAGACAAAATAAAAGAGACACAGGCGATTGCTGTGTCTCTTGCTTTTCATGCTCTTATACCGGGAAGAATCGCATCAGCGATTCTTCGATGTGAGAAAGGTCCGCTCCGCGGACCGTAGAACTTCTTCGCGAAGCGGCCTTTGCTGCGAGCGATTAGAAGTTCTTCTCACATTTTACATCATACCGCCCATACCGCCGGCGCCTGCAGGCATTGCCGGTTCCGGCTCTTTGATATTGGCAACAACGGACTCTGTTGTCAATAATGTGGATGCAACGCTTGTCGCATTCTGTAATGCGCTTCTGGAAACTTTAGCGGGATCCAGAATACCTGCTTCTACCATATTGACATATTCTTCTTTCAAAGCATCAAAGCCAACTCCCACCTCGGATTCTCTTACTTTATTAATGATAACGGAACCCTCTAATCCTGCATTAGCTACAATGTGGAATAACGGAGCTTCCAAAGCTTTCAACACAATCTGTGCACCTGTCTTTTCATCGCCCTCTAATGTGTCGGCAAGTTTAGCAACCTCTTTAGATGCGTGGATATAAGCGGAACCGCCGCCGGCGATAATACCCTCTTCCACAGCCGCTCTTGTTGCAGCAAGAGCATCCTCCAAACGAAGTTTTGCCTCTTTCATCTCTGTTTCCGTAGCAGCGCCGACACGGATAACTGCAACACCGCCTGCTAACTTAGCAAGACGCTCCTGTAATTTTTCTCTGTCGAAA
>CAZKOR010000099.1:0-5341 GCA_964554405.1 uncultured Bacteroides sp.
TAGTGATACCCAGAGAATAAATATCGCTCTTTTCATCGCTGTATCCGCCTCTTGCCTGCTCCGGTGATGTATAGTGAACCGAACCCATGACATTTGATGTAATGGTATTGCTGGTCGCTGCCTTTGCAATACCGAAATCTGTCACCTTGACTTTTCCCTCTTTGGAAATAATAATATTCTGCGGCTTAATGTCGCGATGAATAATATGATTATTATGTGCGGCTTCGATTCCCATAGAAACCTGGATGGCAATGCTGATAGCTTCTTTGACGGAAAGCCTTGCCTTTTTCTCAATATATTTTTTCAGCGTAATGCCCTCTACCAGTTCCATGACAATATAATGGATGTCGTTTTCCTCACCGACATCATAAACATTGACAATATTGGGGTGCATCAAACCCGCTGCCGCCTGTGCCTCTATCCGAAACTTTGACACAAAGTTTTCATTTTCACCAAATTCCTGTTTTAATACTTTCACCGCTACAAAACGGTTTAATTTATGATCTTTTCCTTTATATACATCTGACATACCACCGGTACCGATTTTTTCCAGAATTTCATATCGGTCGCCGATTATCATTCCCATTTTAACCATGTTCCACCTCATCTACTGACGGTTCTATAATAATCACGGAAATATTATCCCTGCCGCCGTTGTCATTGGCTTTCTGCACCAATGCCTCTGCTCTTTCTTTCAGACTTCCTTTACCTCTTACAATCTCCTGTATCACACTGTCTTCTACCATATTGGTAAGTCCGTCCGAACAAAGAAGCACCATATCTCCCGCTTTAAGTTCCAAATTAAAGAAGTCTGCTTCTACTGTATCTCTTGCACCAATTGCTCTTGTAATAATATTTTTATCCGGATGATTCCTTGCTGCTTCTCTGTCAATGCCTCCCATCCGTATCATTTCCTCCACCAGAGAATGATCCACCGTAATCTGCTCTATCCTGTCGTCACCCACAATATAAAGCCTGCTGTCTCCTACATTGGCAACTTCAAGATACCTGCCGATGCAGGTTGCAATGACAACGGTTGTTCCCATGCCGGAAAGCGCAGTATCCTCTTTCGCTTTCTGTCTGGTACGGGCATTCGCTTTCTCAATTGCCTTGCCCATGATCACAACAGGGTTCTTTTCAAAAGACGCAGTAATTTCCTCCACTATCGTCTCTACCGTATACCGTGACGCAAAATCTCCCGCGTTATGCCCGCCCATGCCGTCTGCCACAATAAATACATTCGGCAGATTGCCGACCGGAGCTTCGGAAAGATAGATAAAATCCTGATTCAGTTTTCTTCTACGACCAATATCCGTAATCGCATAGGACTTTAACACTGCATTTCCCTCCTATGACTGCTTCGTCATATATTTTCGTCTAAGCTGTCCGCAGGCGCCATCGATATCCCTGCCCATTTCTCTTCTAATAGTAACATTTATTCCATTTTTTTCAAGTTTATTTTTAAATACATCTATCGCCGTCTTGTCAGACTGTACGAAATCCCGCTCCTTAACAGGGTTTATCGGAATCAGATTGACATGAGCGTTAAGCGGTTTTATCAGGTCCGTAAGTTCTTTGATATCTTCTTTTGTATCATTAACGCCGTCTGCCAGACTATATTCAAAGGTAATTCTTCTTCCTGTTTTTTCAAAATAGTATGCACATACTTCCATTAATTCATCCAGAGAATACTGATTTGCAACCGGCATTAACCGGCGTCTCTTTTCATTGGTAGCGGCATGAAGTGATAAGGCAAGTGTAATCTGTAACTTCTCCTGTGCAAGCTGCCGCATTTTCGGCACAATGCCGCAGGTAGAAACCGTAATACTGCGCTGACTGATATGTAATCCGTTTTCATCCGTCAAAAGCCTGATAAAGCGCAGAAGGTTATCATAATTATCAAGCGGCTCTCCCGTTCCCATTACAACTACATTGGAAACCCGCTCTCCGGTCAGTCTTGTAATCGCATAAATCTGGTCGAGCATCTCAGAGGGCGCTAAATTTCTTTCCCATCCGTCTAATGTGGAAGCACAGAATTTACACCCCATCCTGCATCCCACCTGAGAAGAGATACAAACAGAATTTCCATGCTTATATCGCATCCAGACACTTTCCACCACATTGCCGTCAGCAAGTGCAAACAGAAATTTTTTGGTTCCATCCACAGCGGATTCCTGTACTTTGAGCGCATTAAGCGCCGTATACGAAAAATGCTCTCTACACTTTTCTTTCAGGCTCTTCGGTAAATTGCTCATTTCCTCATAATCTTCGGCAAGTTTTACGTGCATCCAGTCATACAGCTGTTTTGCCCTATACGGTTTTTCCGATAATATCTCCATCTGCTCCTGTAATTCGGATAATGTCAGAGATTTGATATCAATTTTACTTTTCTCCATAAAATGATATTATCCTTTCGCCGCTTTCCTCAGTTTTGCAAAAAAGAAACCGTCCGTTTCATGAATGCCCGGAAGAAGCTGTATCATTCCGCTTTTTGCTGCTTCTTTTAAATCATCCGGCAAATACGTGCTCATATCCTCTAACGTCAAAGAAAAAGTATGGCAGAGCCATTCTACTGTTTTTTCATTTTCCTCCGGATTGACAGTACAGGTACTATACATCAAAATACCGCCCGGTTTCACATAGGACACCGCGTTTTGCAGAATTTCTTTTTGCAGGGAAAGAATCTCTTCTAACGACTGCTTCGTTACATGGTATTTAATATCCGGTTTTTTCCCGATGACGCCAAGTCCTGAACATGGTACATCCGCTAAGACTACATCTGCGGATTGGTACAGATTCTCCTGATAATTCCGCGCATCGGCTATTGCCGTCTCCATATTCTCTTTCCGCATCCGCATACGGTTTTCTTCCATACGCGCTAGTTTTCTCTCCGTAATATCAAACGAAAGAACTTTTCCCGTTTCCTCCAGTTTGGATGCCGCATGCAGCGACTTACCGCCGGGTGCCGCACAGACATCAATGACCGTCTGCCCTTTCTGAATGTCCGCCGCTTCCACCACCAGCATAGAACTGACATCCTGCACGGTAAAAAAGCCCTCTTCATAACCGGGAAGATGCCTGATTCCGTCTGCTTTCTCTATTTGCAGCGCATAAGATAACCATGGGTGATTTCTAATCATAATACCCTTTTTTTCCCATGCTGCAAGAAGTTCTTCCCGCTCGTCTTTTGTCATATTTTCTTCCAATCGTACCCCCACCGGCATCTGCTCTAAAAATGCGTACAGCATTTTCTCAACAGTTTCCTTATCATAGCTTAACAGAAAATGTTCCACCAGCCACTGCGGCATGGAATACATCACAGAAAGATAGCGCGCCGGCTCTCTCCCCTTATCAGGATAGGAAACTGTCTGTTTTTGTCTGGACACATTCCTAAGTACGCCGTTTACATACCCCTGCAAGGAACCGAATTTCCGCTTCTTCGCAAGACGGACTGCCTCATTGCAGACTGCCGCATCAGGAACGGCGTCCATAAACATTATCTGATATACGCTCATCCGCAGAAGTTCCCGGATAAGCGGCTTCATTTTTTCTGTCGGCACTTTGGAAATCTGATTCAGTATATAATCAATCTGAATCCTGCGCTCCATGGTTCCTTCCGTAACTCTCTTAATAAACGCTTTTTCTTTCGGTAAAAGATAGTCGTATTTGTCAAGTACATCTGCAAGCAATAAGTTTACATAACTATCCGTTTTTGCAAGTTCCAACAGAATATCTAAAATAATTTCCCTTGTATTCATCATATTTTAATCTCTTCTTCTGCTGTTATTTCCAAATAAAAGAACCAAACGAAGCAGTTGTAAAACAGAAGAAGCTGCTGCCGCAACATAAGTCAGCGCCGCGGCACTTAAAACTTTACGGCATCTGTTTGTCTCTTCGCTTCCCATCAAGCCGTAGTTTCCAAGCATAGAAAGCGCCCTGCCCGATGCGTCAAATTCTACCGGCAGCGTTACAACCTGAAACAAAACAGCAAGAGCAAAGACCCAGATACCAACGTGAATCAGCAGTTGATTCATCCCCAAAAATACACCAATCAAAATAATCGGAATGCCGAGTCTGGATCCGATATTTGCCGCCGGCACCAGTGCCGAACGAATTTTTAACGGTGCATATCCTTTTTGATGCTGTACGGCATGGCCGCACTCATGCGCCGCAACACCGATTGCCGCAACCGAATCCGAACCATATGTGGCATCCGAAAGTCTGAGCACTTTTGCTGACGGGTCATAATGGTCCGTCAGGTTTCCCCTGATATGCTCGATACGCACATCATAGATGCCGGAAAGCTGCAAAATCCGCTGTGCCGCCTGCGCTCCTGTCATTCCGCTTGCGCTTCTTACTTTAGCATATTTATTAAATGTTGAACTGACGCGCATCTGCGCAAGAATACAAAGCACTGCTCCGATAATAACGAGCAGGTAAGTAGGGTCAAAACGCATCCCGTAATATCCGCCATAATATCCCATTCCCATATTTATTCAAGTACCTCCTCTGCTTTCATCTGACAGCCGAGCAAAAATTCTTTTACCGCCATTTTCTTCTTTCCCTCTAACTGTACACTTGTGACTTTTAAGGTCTTTTCTCCGGTCTGCACGTAAAAAGCATCTTTTTCCACTGCCGTTATCATACCGGGTTTTGCATTTCTAGGCAGCTCATCTTTTTCACATACACTGCTTTCCCATATCTTTAAGTTTTTTCCGTGGTAAGTAGTGTACGCACTGGGCCAGGAATTTAATCCCCGCACCATTCTTTCTATCTGTAGGGCATCTTTCTCCCAGTCAATCCTTCCCATTGACTTTTGCAGCATTTTCGCATAACAGGACTCTGCATCATTCTGTTTTACGGGAGTTATTTCTCCCGCTTCCATTTTGGTCAGCGCTTCCACAATCAATTCTGCGCCCGCACTTGCAAGTTTATCATGTAAGCTGTCCCCGGTCTCTTTCTCATCAATCGGCACGATGCGCTGCAATAGCATATCCCCCGTGTCAATCCCTTTATCCATCTGCATAATGGTAATACCGGTCTCTTTTTCCCCATTCAGTATCACCCACTGAATCGGACCTGCCCCACGATATTTCGGAAGCAGTGACGCATGGATATTAATGCAGCCATACTTTGGCATTGTCAGAATCTCTTCTGACAGAATCTGTCCAAAAGCCGCTACGATAAAAACATCCGCTCCGTATGTGCGAAGCTTCTCCACCGCTTCCGGCTCTTTCACCTTCACCGGCTGAAAAACCGGAATATTATGTTTTAATGCACACTCTTTGACCGGCGTCATCTGCATTTCCTTGCCGCGCCCTTTCGGTTTATCCGGCTGCGT
>CAZKOR010000099.1:5441-13046 GCA_964554405.1 uncultured Bacteroides sp.
ACTTCTTCAACATCCTGCAGCTCACCTTCGACTCTCTCCACATATAAGTGACCGTCAAGATGGTCGAGTTCGTGCATCATTGCCCTTGCAAGCAGCTCTGTTCCCTCAATCTCAAAAGGTTCCAGATTTTCATCATAAGCAAGCAGCTTCACATAGTTCGGTCTTGTTACCTGACCGGTCTTGCCCGGTACGCTTAAGCATCCTTCATAACCTGTCTGTTCACCGCTTGTTTCCAGAACTTTAGGGTTAATTAGCAGTATCGGGTCTTCCCCCGTCGTATCAATCACGACAATCCTTTTTAAAATACCGACCTGCGGCGCCGCAAGACCGACACCGTTTGCTTCATACAGCGTATCATACATATCTTCAATCAATTCCTGTATTCTGGGTGTTATCTCCTTTACTTCCTTACAGTTTTTCTCCAATACGGAATCCCCAATCTCCCTAATATTTCTAATTGCCATTTTACCATTATGCTCCTTTGTTTAATATGTAGTCATAGGATTAAAATCAAACTGAATGTTCAGATTTTTTAAATCCTGTTCTTTACTATATCTTTCCAACATATCCTTTATCTGAACCAGTTTCTCATAATCTGCATGTTTCAAATACAGCGTATGCCGGTACCAGTCATTTATTTTAGAAATAGCAGCCTGCGTGGGTCCGATAATATACGGTGCGCTTTCTGCCTGAAAATGTTTTTCTATCAATCCGCAAAACTGTTCCAATACCGCTTTTCCCTCTTCTTCCTCTTTGGAAAGAACCAGTATGGCAAGCATATGCGCCGCCGGCGGATATTGTAATAGTTCCCGGTATAATATCTCTTCCGCGTAAAAGCTTTCATAGTCCTGATTCGCCGCATGTACGATACTGTAATGCTCCGGCTGATAGGTCTGTATGACAACCTCGCCCGCCTTAGTTCCCCTGCCTGCCCTGCCAGCTGCCTGTGTCAGCAGCTGGAATGTTCTCTCACCTGCACGGTAATCGTTCTGGTTTAAAGATAAATCCGCCGCCAGAATACCTACCAGCGTGACATTGGGAAAATCATGCCCTTTCACTATCATCTGTGTGCCTACCAGAATATCCGCCCTGCCGTCGGCAAAAGCAGACAATATCTTCTCATAGCTTTCCTTAGTCCTTGTAGAATCCGCATCCATCCGCAGTACCCTTGCTCCCGGGAACTCTTTATGAACAGCTTCTTCTATCTGTTCCGTACCTGCCTTAAATCCTAACAGATACGGAGAGCCGCACTCCGGACATTTCTGCACCCGCTTTTCTTCATAGCCGCAGTAATGGCAGACAAGCATTCCGTTTCGATGCTCCGATAAAGACACATCGCAGTGCGGACATTTCATTACATGACCACATGCCCTGCACGAAATAAAGCCCGCATAACCTCTCCGGTTTAAAAAAAGCATCGTCTGCTCTCCCGCCGACAGTCTCTCTTCCAAAAGACTTTTTAATTTCCGGCTGAAAATAGAACGGTTTCCCTCTTGTAATTCTTTCCTCAAATCTATCGTATATACCTGCGGCAGTTTTCCTCCGCTCAATCGCTCCGTCAGACGATACAGCTTATATTCCCCTTTGCCTGCACGGTAATAGGCTTCTAACGAAGGCGTTGCCGAACCGAGCATAACACTTGCCCCTTTCACGGAAGCAATCTGTACTGCCGTCTCCCTCGCATGGTATTTGGGCATAGACTCACTTTTATAACTGTTTTCATGTTCCTCATCTATCACTATAATCCCCAATTTGGGAAAAGGAGTAAATAACGCCGAACGCGGACCGATAATAACATCGAGTTCTCCCCGTCTGGCACGTTCCATCTGATCGTATTTCTCCCCCATGGACAACGTGGAATTCATCACGGAAACTCTGTCTCCGAATCTCTTATAAAATCGCAGCAAAGTCTGATAGGTCAATGCAATTTCCGGAATCAGGACAATCGCCTGTCTGCCCATCGCTATCATCTGCTCAATTAACCCCATGTAGACTTCCGTTTTTCCACTGCCGGTAATACCGTGTACCAGATAAGTTCCCGTCTTGCCGCTCTGGTAATCTTTCATGACGTCTTCTATGATAAAACGCTGTTTCTCACTGAGCGGTCTTGCCGTCTCTTTTCCAGACATCCTCTTAACGGGATTTCTGTAATAACTTTCCGTTTCTATAGAAATAATACCTTGTTTTTCCAAACTGTTCAAGGTCGGCGCCGCCACATTTAACTTCTCTCTAAGAAGCGCATACGGTAAAATTTCCTCATCAAGCAAAGCTTCCAATACTCTGACCTTCGCGGTTTGATGTTTCCTCGCGCATTCTGCCAGCTGCTCTTTTATCTCTTCTTCACTGCTAAGACGGACAATTTTCTTTTTTTCCGGCTGCTTCAGTTTTTGCTTGACCGGAAGCACTGTTTTTAATGCTGTTATCATCGTAGAACCATAGTGACTCTTCATCCAGTATGCCGTCTGTATCAAATCACTTTCGAGCGTGGTGCCCTTTTCATCAATACAGCGAATCTCTTTTATCTTTTCTTCCGGATAATCCGTCTTATCTGATAAATCGACCACATACCCCGTCATATCTTTATTGCCTTTTCCAAACGGAACATGCACCCGGATTCCCGGCGCAATCTTATCCAAAAGTTCACCCGGGATTCTGTACTGAAAAGGTCTGTCAACTTTTTCATGGGAAATATCTATGATAACATCCGCGTATTTTTTACTCATCCGTTATCCTTTCATCCTGTTTCATTTTTCTTATTTCTCTGCCAGAATATCACGGATTAAATCTCTTTCATCCATTGGATATTTTACCCCTTTTATCTCCTGATAATCCTCATGCCCTTTTCCCGCCAGTACAATAATATCTCCCGGCTCGCCATGCGCGATTGCATAAGCGATAGCTTCTTTCCTGTCACAGATTTCCACATACTCTCCATCGGTTTTGCCGATTCCTGTTTTAATATCATTGATAATATCCTGCGGTTCTTCAAAACGCGGATTATCCGAAGTAATAATTGTCAAATCCGCCAGCTTGCCGCTGACTTCTCCCATCTCATACCGCCGCAGCTTCGAACGGTTTCCGCCGCAGCCAAACAGACAGACAAGGCGGTGTGGATGATATTCTTTTAATGTGGACAACAGACTTTGCAGCGCCATTGCATTATGTGCATAGTCTATCATCAGCGTAAAATCATCCGATACTTTTACCAGTTCAATCCTGCCTTTCACTTTCGCCTGTAAAAGAGCATTTTTTATGGCATCCTGCGGCACCTGAAAATGCCGGCATATCGCAATCGCCGTCAACGCATTATAAACACTGAATTTGCCGGGAGCCGCTGACTCTACATGAAAATTCATAAGTCCTGTCACATCAAAAGAAACTCCTAACTTTCCGCCGCCGGAAACCAATTCCAGATTTTCCGCTTTTAAATCGGCGTCCGTCTGAATACCGTATGTTTCAAGCTCACAGGTATGCCCTTTAGTTACGCGTTCCCAATGCTCATCATCCCGATTTACGATACCGACCCTGCACTGCTTAAAAAGCATTCCTTTACAGCGCAGATAATCTTCAAAATCTTTATGCTCGTTCGGTCCGATATGGTCAGGTTCCAGATTCGTAAAAATACCGTAGTCAAAAACAAATCCCTGGGTTCTGTGAAGCATCAGCCCCTGAGAAGATACTTCCATAACAACCGTATCGCATCCTGCATCCACCATCTGCCTGAAATACTGCTGCACCAGATAAGATTCCGGCGTTGTATTGTTCGCATGAATATGCGTCTCTCCGATAATCACTTCAATCGTTCCAATCAGACCGACTTTTCTTCCCGCCTGCTCTAAAATGGATTTTACCAGATAAGTTGTCGTTGTCTTTCCCTTTGTTCCGGTAATACCGATTACCTGTAATTTTTCAGCCGGATTCTCGAAATAGGCAGCCGAAATAAAAGCCATGGCATAGCGGGTATCCGCCACCTGAATGACCGTTACTCCGGCATCTTTCGGCAGTTCTACTTCTTTTTGTACTACCAGGACCGCAGCGCCTGCCGATACCACCTGGGCAGCATAGTCATGCCCATCCGCGTTTGCTCCCTGAATACAGATAAAAAGACTGTCCTGCACTACTTTTCTGGAGTCATAGACAATCTCTGTCACTTCTATCTCTTCCGTACCTCTGATACACTGATATTCTATATTTGCTAATAAATCTTTTAATTTTTTCATCATAACATCCCCTTCATGTCAACCTCTTTAAATAAAATAACACGAAATGCACTCTTTTTCAACTTTTCACATTTTCTTTATGGAAGTTTAGATTTTTATTAAAAGAAGTTTATATTTTTATTAGAAAGAAAACACAATTTGGACACATTTCCCGTCTATGATAAAAATCAAGATAGTTGAATAACTCACTATCTCCCCCCTCATAAGAAAATACGAAAAAGCCTGAGAATTTCTCAGGCTTTTTCATTATGTTCTTATCTTAGTTTCTCTACCGTAATGTTATCATATAACTCTTCTGCTACATCCATCGGAATGTCTGCACTCTTTAATGTTGTGGCATTTGACGCTGAAATAGCGGCTGCCTTCCGCAAAGATTCCTCTACCGGCTCGTTTCTTAAAATCGACATGGCATAGGAAGCTACCACGCAGTCACCACAGCCTACCGTATTTAATACCGTAACTTTTCCCGCTTTGGCAAAATAGACGCCGTCGCCACTCACCGACAAAAGACCTTTTTTGCCCATTGATACGATAACATGAGCAATCCCTTCCTCATGGATGACAAGCGCTGCTTCTATTGCCGCCTCTCTATTAACCAGTTTATGCCCCATAATATATTCTAATTCCTTTAAATTCGGTTTTATGAGATAAGGTTTGGCCCCGATAGCGCTTCGCAGGCTCTCCCCGCTTGTATCAAGCAATGCTTTCATACCTTTCTCCCGCGCTTTTTCTATCAAAAGCGTATAAATATCCTCCGGCACGCCTCTTGCTGCGCTTCCGGACAAAACGACGAGTTCACAATCGGATAACAGATTATCATACATCGCAAGGAATTTATCAAGCTGCTCTTTCTTAACTTCCGGTCCCGGCTCCAAAATTTCCGTTACATAACCGTTATCAGCCAGAATATTCATATTGCTTCTGGTTTCACCGTCCACCCGGATGAAGCGGCATTCCACATCCCGGTCTTTCAAATCATCTTCAATAAAACTTCCCGCATATCCGCCTAAGAACCCTGTCGCGCATACCGGAACATCATACTGGCGCAATACTCTTGTCACGTTAACGCCCTTACCACCCGCAAGCGACATCACCGTGCGCATTCTGTTGACATGCCCCGTAATTAATTCTCCCGCCGTATAAGTTTTATCCACCGCCGGATTTAAAGTTACTGTCAATATCATAAGTATCCCCCCATTTACCTCGCGTAATCTTGCATAACAATCTGCAGACTTTCCCGCCCTTTATAGACATTAATATCCGGATAATAAATCATCTGAATAACAATGGTATCGCTTCCCTCTCTATACAGCTTTTCCCGCTCTTTTTGGCCGAACGTCTCCTCCAAAAAAGTATGCCACTTCTCCAAATCTCCAAAATAAATCATCTCATAGGAATTTCCCTGTTCATCCTGAATCCGGTATTTTCCCACGTTTTCATTTTTTCCTAAGAGCCTTCCCTGCCGTATGTATACATTCTTTTGCGCAAAAACCGGCTTCGGATTCCCGTTTCCAAACGGCTCAAGCGTCTGGAGCTGCCTGACAAAATCCATACGGATATAAGAAAGCGGCATCGGCACGTCAATAACAATTTTCTCTATAAAATCTTCATCGGACAGTTGGCAGTTTCTGTTAAGGGTATTACGAAACTCTTCTATATTTTCGGCAGACATCGACAAACCAGCCGCCATTTTATGTCCACCGTATCTGGTAAAAAGATGCTTACACAAACTCATCTGCTCATACATATGATATGTTTCAATCGAGCGCCCCGAACCTTTCACACCCTCTTCCGCTTTTGTCAATACAAAAACAGGCTTGTGGTATTTCTCTTTAATCCGCCCTGCTATGATACCCGCAAGGCTTTCGTGGCAGTCCGGCAGATAGATGACAAGCACTTTATCCTCGCACAGTCCGCCCTCCTCTATCATGGCGATGGCTGCTTCCGTTCCCTGTCTCGTCATTTCCTTCCTGCTGTCATTTAATTCTTTCAATTCCCCGGCAATCGTAACCGCTTCCCCAAAATCGCCACAGTTTAGCATCTGCAAAGCCTTTGCCGCCGTATCCAGCCTGCCTGTCGCATTCAGACAGGGACCTAATACAAACCCGATATGATAAGCCGACAAAGTCTTTCCCTGCATTCCATTTACTTCTAACAAAGCTCTCAGTCCTGGATTTTTAGTCCGTATCATCTGTTTTAATCCATACTTAACTAAAATCCTGTTCTCATCGAGCAGTTCCATCACATCGCCCACTGTGGCAAATGCCGCAAATTCCAGCAATTCCTGTAACAGTTCTTCCCTATGGACGCTGCCGTTTTCTTTATCATATTCCTCCAGCAAAACCTGTACAAACTTATACGCCACAACCGCCCCGCAAATACCGTCAAACGGATACTTACACCTCTCCTGCTTCGGGTCAATGACAGCTTCCGCCGGAGGCAGTAATTCTTTCCGGCTCCCGTCCTCCATAACCTCATAAGGCACTTCATGATGGTCTGTCACGATAACGCTTATGCCGAGTTCTTTCGCATAAGCAATCTGCGGCGCTGCCGCAATACCGTTATCACAGGTTATTATTGTATCAATTCCGTCTTTGTGTGCATCCTCAATCAAGGTGTCATTTAATCCGTAACCGTCTTTGATACGATGCGGAATTACCGTATCTGCTTTTGCGTTGCAGGCTTTCAATCCACGCAGCAGAATGTATGCGGAACAGATACCGTCAATATCATAATCCCCGATAATGCGTATCGGTGCATTTTCCCTTATTTTAGACAGCATAAAAGCGACTGCTTTCTCCATATCATAAAGCAGCCGCGGTGCATGTAAATCTTCTATTGTACCGTTCAGAAAGAAATCAATCTGCTCCTCTTCCACAATATCCCTGTTACGAATAATACGGGCAATCACAGGGTCAATCTGAAATCTTTCCGCGATTTTTGCAAAGTCAGCCTTCTTAGCTGACACCATCCATTTTGCCATGTTCTTATGTTCCTCGAAAATCAGTCTGTTACAACGCCTTTTTGAAGCATTATGCATCCAAAAATTCCGGTATGCCATATCCGTCACAGCGGATTACGATTGCATTTTTTCCCATAGACTCCGCCGGAAAATTTCCGTCGGAAAGTACCAGTCTGTCGCCATGTCCCATTTCTGCCAACACTTTTAACAATTCCGGTGAAAGAATTTTCGGAATGCCTTTTAACATATTTTGTCCTCCTGTTTAAAAAGAAACAACTCCCAAAAATCGAACAAACTGTATTTTTTGAAAGTTGTGATAAGTGGACCAGATGGGAGTCGAACCCATGTCCAAAAGCCCATTCCCTGTACTTCTACTATCATAGTCTGCCGTTTCGGATTACTCCTCATTCCCTCCCGTATCAG
>CAZKOR010000100.1:0-13009 GCA_964554405.1 uncultured Bacteroides sp.
ATACAGTTATTGTGGATGAAAGATTTGTATATATGGCATTTCGTATTTCCGGTTATAGCGCAGCGGATAGGATGGAGCCGGGATTTGATATGGTAAATGTGTATCTGGGAGATAATCCTGAGGATGAAAGCGCATGGGTCAATATGAGCGGAACCATGTATGATGGAATTGTCCTCGATGAAAACGGTATGCCGGTATATGAAGATGGAACATCCATAGAAAGCTATGAAGATGGGAACATTATCAGTCATTATACTGATGATAACGGAAATATGGAATACATTATTCAGGCAAGTGTTGTGGACGAGAACGATTCATTTCTTGGCAAGACAATGCACGTTACATTCAAAAATTTGGGAACGGTCGCTAAAGCAGCGTTTACTCCGGCAGTGGATGGGGACTGGGATTTTGAAATAAACCTTTCTGATGTCAGTTCGACTCAAAATATTAAGGTAGGGCAGAAAGTGGAGGAAACGGGTTTTACAATGGATGATATCAATATTTCGCCGATTTCCATAAAAGTGAATTATTCTGTCAGCGCGGCTCCGGTGGAAAATGAAGATGATCTTGGTATTCCTGAAGTCACGGGAGTCGTATTAAAGGATGGAACAAGAATTCCCCATTTAACAAATGGCGGCACGTTAGGTTATACAGACAGCAGCAAATCTTGTGCGTATCAAATGGCAGGTTTTGCCCGGGTTATTGATGTCGATGAGATAGCTGCGCTAATCGTTTTGACATCGTATGAAAGTGAAAAAGTTGAGATACCGGTTTCAAAATAATCCTTTTAATAGCAGGACGAAAAAAGCGTTTATTGGAAGAAAAAACAATGGACGCTTTTTTTATGACATCTGATATATATTATGATACAATATGAATGTTTAGCAAGGTAACAGATATACGAAGCATTATGAGGAGAAAGATAAATGAGATGCGAATTTTGCGGGGCACAAATCAAAGAGGGAAGCAATGTCTGTGAATATTGCGGTTCAACAGTGGAGAGAAATGAGCCGAAAACGAAGACAATTATAAAAGACAGCGGAAAGCCGCATGGGAACATTGTGAAAGTTATATGTAAAAGCATTATTATACTGGTATGTATCTGGGCAGTTGTTGTTATTGTCTCACTAATTGTAGTTCTCAACAGTGATGTGTTTAAGGAGTATTCTGCATATTCGATAGATTCGGATATTACATATAATCTGCCCGGAAACAAAACGAAATTGACAGGGAAGATTGTAAGTTGTGACAGCATGGGGACGGCATCCATAGAGTATGAAGAGGGTCTCTATGAGAATGTGAAGATTTTGGATAATACCCTGATTGCATGGATAAATGATACGGACAGAACTCTTGATGAGATTGGTATTTGTTTTTCGACCGATGAAAACGGGAATATCAGTACGATTGGGCTTCTTTCGGCGGGTTTCTTTGTGATGGCGAAGGAGAATGAGCGTTATATTGCTGTCAGAGGTGAAGATGTGATTTCTTTTGCGTCCGAAATACCGATTGAGACGGAGCGTTATTACATCGGTTATTTTTCCTACCCGGATATGCGTCTGTATACAGCAGAAGAGGAAAGACCTTTTTCCATGTCCTATATGGACCCGAAATGCGAGGATAAGGTAAGTGCGTCCATGCGGGAATATTATACCGGTGAGGAGACCATCGTATATAAAATACTGACTAATGGGACATGGTATTATTGCGGCAGGGAAACTTATGATGCAATTGAGACAGGTGATTTATTAGACGGGTATCAATTGTGTGACGGCGAGAATAATCTGTCGTTTATTGTGAAGGATTAGATGGTTAACTTTCGCTTTGGCAGAAAGGACGGAGAGTTATGAATAAGGTTTTGATTATTGATGATGACAGAGAGCTTTGTACACTAATGAAGAAATGTGTAGAGCAGGAAAGTCTTGCAGCGATTGTTGCAAATGGTGGTATAGAGGGCTTGCAGTTGTTAGAGGAAAATAATGAAACCTGCTTACTTGTTATTCTGGATATTATGATGCCCGATATAGACGGTTTTCAAGTACTGCAAAAAATACGACGGACAAGTAATGTTCCCGTTCTCATGCTTACTGCAAAAAGTGGTGAAGAAGATAAAGTATCCGGTTTGCGGATGGGAGCAGACGATTATCTGACAAAGCCATTTGGCATTAATGAACTTATGGCACGTGTAAATTCCCTGATACGGCGTTACACCCTGCTTAATCCTGTTTCCAATGCAGAAGCGGACTGCATGGAGTTTCAGGGAATGACGATTGATAGATTTAACCGAGTTGTCCTCATAAGTGGAAAACAGGTAGAACTTACAGGAAAAGAGTTTAACTTGCTTTCCTTTCTTTCGTCAAATAAGGGAAAAGTATTTACAAAAAAGCAGATTTATACCCATGTATGGGAAGAAGAATATGCTTTTGACGACAGCAACATTATGTCGTTTATCAGTAAATTGCGCAAAAAAATAGAACCAGACCCGGAACATCCTTTTTATATTCTGACTGTCCGGGGCGTCGGGTATCGCTTTAACAGGGAGGCATAGCATGAATGTTAATCCTTTTTTATTGATTGCATTTTGTATTGCGCTTTTATTTATTTTGTTTCTTGCCACAAAACTTAGGCGGGTGCGGGAGCAACTCTCTATTATTGAAGAAACCCTTGAAGATATAAAGTCCGGGAATCCAAACCGCCGTGTTCTGGCAAGGAAAAGCGATATGACAAAGCGGATTTGTTTTGCAATCAATGAAATTGCAGTCGAAAATCAGTCACAGTTACTAAAGCAAAAGCAGTCTGAACAGGCATATAAGCGGCTTATGACAAGCCTTTCCCATGATGTAAAAACACCGCTGGCTTCACTGGCTGGTTATTTGGAAGCGATAGAAAATGGGCTTGTGACCGGGGAAGAAAAGGAAGCCTATATTCATGTTGCATTAGAAAAAGCTTACTGCTTAAAGCAGTTCGTGGAATCTTTATTCGAGTGGGTAAAGCTGGATGCGAAAGAACAGATTTTCTATTTTGAAATTTGTGATTTTAATGAACTGACCCGTAATATTGCAGCGGAGTGGGTTTCAAACCTGGAACAGAGTCATTTTGAATATGATTTTGATATTCCTGAAGGCGAATATTTTTTGCGCATTGATCCGCACGCTTATACCCGTATTCTCAACAATCTGTTTCAAAATGCGCTTATCCACAGCGGCGGCAATAAACTGACGCTGCAATTATTGGAGAATGAACAGCAGGTAAAAATTATCATCTCAGATAATGGAAAAGGCATTCCGTCCTCTGATGTTCCACATATCTTTGAAAGAATGTATCAATGTGACCGTTCACGTTCTGCCGGAGGCAATGGCTTAGGGCTGTCTATTGCAATGGAACTTGTGAATGCCCACAATGGGAAAATCAGTGCAGACAGTAAACCCGGCATGGGTACAATATTTACGATATTATTTCCGAAATCCCTGTGAATGCAGGGATTTTTTAGCGTGTGCGACTGACAGCGCACGTTGTAACGGCACAGAAAAACATGAAAAAAGCAAGGTTACGGCAAGGTTTTGGCAAGGTTAATACTATATAATAGGGGACAGGAAAGGAGGAAAAGGTAATGACAATCATCTTTACTGAAATGCTGAAATGGAAGAGGAATAAAACAGTTTGGGGCATTTTAATTCTTACTGTAATTTTGGGATTATTTGCAGTGGAGCGTGCCTGCAGCATATCAAGAAACAGCCCGGTTATGGACAGTTTTGGAGACTTGTATACATTGGCATTTAAGAACCTTACAAGTCTGTTCCTTCCTATTGTGCTTGGGATGTTTGCTACCACATTGTTTTTTGATGAAGAGAAGAACGACACCTTAAAAGGTCTTTTGATTATCCCTGTTTCCAAAGCACAGCTTTATTTTTCAAAGACAGCGGTTGTGCTTCTTATGTCATTGGGACTGTGCCTGTTTACTTTTGTTATCTGCATCATTGGCGGCTTTATTGCAGGCGGCTTTACTGACTTGAATGCGGAGGCAGTTTTGCAGGCAGGGGTATTGTTTTTGACCGGCGGTGTGTTGATTCCGGTTGCCATGCTGCCGATTATTTTCTTATCAACATTGTCCAAAGGGTATGTTCTGCCAATCGGAGCAACATTGCTTTATCTTGTGCCTGTAGTGATTGCCCCATCGCAGCTAATGGGACTGCATCCCTTGGCGAGTGTTATGGGAATTTACCCCTATATTTCATCTGCCGCAGCGGAAATGGTTAGAAAGATAACGGGAGGAGCAATGATAACCGCATCTCCATTTATTTGTTTCATTTCTCTTTTGGTAATTGGAAGCATTTCAGCCATTGTGTCCGTACTTGCCTTACGGAAACAAAACTATTGAAAGCGAGGATATGTGATGAGTAACTATATAATTGAGACAAAACAACTTACAAAAGTTTACGGAGAGCAAACGGCGGTCAAAGACGTTAATATTCATGTGGAAAAAGGGCGTATATACGGCTTGCTGGGGCGTAATGGAGCAGGTAAGACCACAATCATGAAAATGATTTTAGGATTGACCTCTATTACTTCCGGTGAAGCAGATGTGTTTGGACAGAATATCAAAGGACGGGAAAAAAGGGTATATCCACGGATTGGAGCTATTATCGAAACGCCGGGTTTTTATCCGAATCTGACAGGAACGGAAAATTTGGAGATTTTTGCTAAGCTGCGCGGTACTGCTGCCCCCGATGCTGTAAAAAAAGCTTTAGATATTGTCGGTCTGCCTTACCGTGACAAAAAACTATTCAGTAAGTATTCTCTTGGAATGAAACAGCGTCTTGGAATAGCAAATGCTATTTTGCATGATCCGGAGTTGTTAATTTTAGATGAGCCTACAAACGGTCTTGACCCGATTGGCATTGCGGAAGTAAGAAACTTTATTAAAGAGCTGAGTTGCGAGCGTGGAAAAACAATCCTTATCTCCAGCCATATTTTGTCCGAGATTGCATTACTGGCTGATGATATTGGCATTATTGATCACGGCATACTGCTGGAAGAAAACAGCATGAATGAACTGCAAAAGAAAAACAGTAAGTATATTCTTCTGCAGGTTTCTGACATCCCGAAAACTACTCTTGTTTTGGAAAGGCAGTTCGGAGTTACGGATTATTCCGTACAGGACGATCACTTCCTGCGGATTTACAATACGTCCCTGGATATGGCGGCTGTCAATAAGGCTCTTGTGGGGCAGGATGTAGCGGTTATCAGTTCCCAGTTATGCAATGACACATTAGAGGACTATTTCAAAAAGATTACAGGAGGAGAAGGTATTGCTTAAACTGATACAAACAGAATTTCTAAAACTTCGCCGTAAAAAGTTTTTCCTGTTTATGCTGCTGACGGCTTTGTTTATGCCGCTTCTTGCAGTTTTTTACTTTAGAAGTGTCAGCGAAACAGGCATTGAACCGATACAATTTTACAAGTGGACTGCGTTTAGCTATACACCTTGGATTATACTTCCTGTTGTGTTGGGAGTGGTTTCCACTATGCTTATGTATGATGAACACTTAAACGATACACTGAAACAGTTGTGGATGATACCAGTTAGTAAGACCGGATATTTTTTTAGTAAATTTATTGTCGTGTTTTTATATTCCGTTTGTTTTATGCTGCTTACAGCCGCAGCGTCTGTGCTTTGCGGTATGATTCCCGGATATATAGTTTTTGAATGGAACAGTATTGGGTACATGTTAAGAAAATGTATGGAAATTGCCATACTGACAGCATTTGCGGTAATGCCGGTTCTGGGAATATCGGCTGTCGGAAAAGGTTATCTACTGCCTATATGCGTGACGTTAGTTTATACATTTTTTGGTTTTATTTTGCTTATGGTGAATTTGTACCTGCATCCGCTCTCAAGCGTGACTGCGATTATCATGCGAGATATTCCCGGTGTGGTTTTGACGCAGGCGCCTGATATTCCGGCAGCATTTCTATGTATCGCTATATGGGGTACGGTTTCCATGTTGTTTACCGTATTCGTTTTAGAAAAAAGAAGGTGAGGCAGCGTGTATGAAACAATTACTTTGGGCGGAACGAAAGAAACTCCGCAATTCTAAAATTATTAAAATTGCTGCTTTTGCAGTTGTTATGAGTGCTGTTATTGTTTTTGCAGAAGGGCAGTTTACATTTAACGGCTTACGCTATGTAGACGGGGCTGGCTGGTTCATGAGCGCGGCGCAGTCTTTGGCAACTTTTTATGTACTTCCGGCTATTGTAGCACTGTTTGGCAGTTATATGATTTGCCGGGAGGAACAGGAAGATACCATGAAATCATTGCGGCTGATACCAATAGATGAAGTGAAACTGATTGCTGCCAAAATGATTATTGCAATGATTTTCAGTGTTCTAATTTATCTGTTTCTTTTTGTAGTTACTTTTGCTGTTGAAGCTGCACTGCATTTTGGGGCATTGTCTTTTCAGGCAGTACTTGGCTTCTTTTTTACCTATTTAATAAACGGATTGGGTATATTTCTGGCTATTTCACCGGTTATAGCACTGGCAGCCCGCATAAAAAAGGGATATTTGACGGCATTAATAATTGCCGAAATATATTCTTTTGCAGGTCTGTTTGCAAGTATGTCTGAAACCCTGAAAACCATTTACCCCATTACAGCGGTATTTAAGCTTTCGGGATATTATAAAGCGACAATAAGAGATAAAGCAATCAGCTTAAGTTTATTGTTTATTTGCGCTGTTTTTGCTATATTCATATTGGCAGGGTTAAATCAGAAGCAGTTGTCCGCCGGAGGGAGACAGCATCATGAATCATAGAATACTAATTATCGAAGATGATATTGTGATACAGACGCAGTTAAAAAATATACTAACCGGAAATGGATATGAGACGGAAGCTATAAATGATTTCCCGGTTTCTATGGAGCAGGTGGAGTCTTTTCAACCCCACCTAATCCTTCTGGATATAAAGCTGCCGGGGAATGACGGCTTTTCGGTATGCTCACAAATCCGCACTTTTTCCAATGTTCCGATTATTTTTGTCACAAGCTGCAATACGGATATGGATGAGTTAAGCAGTATTATGCTGGGAGGGGATGCATTTGTTACAAAACCATATAACACAGCGATTCTTCTGGCAAAAATAGCGTCTTTACTAAAAAGGGCGTATCCTGTGACAGGACAGGAGATATTGTCCTGCAATGGAGTTACGCTGCATTTAGAAAGCAGTAAAATAGAGTATGCGGGACAGCAGGCTGATTTAACAAAAAACGAATTGAAAATATTGTACTATCTGTTTAAGCATACCGGAATCATTTGTGCCCGCGCTGATATCGTGGAGTATTTGTGGGATAACCGGCTTTATGTGGACGATAATGCTTTAAGCGTCAATATTAACCGAATACGTGATAAGCTGTCTGCTATCGGGGTGACGGATTTTATTAAAACAAAGCATCGGCAGGGGTATATCATATGAATGGAAAACTTTATTGGAAACAAAAATTGCCAGTCATGTTTCTCAATTTTTTCTGTATGATTGGACTGGCTGTATTCTTAAGTGTGACCGGGAACAGCTTTGACAGTATTTTTCTCATTATATTTATCTGGATTGTCATTTTGACAGCTTATCTTTTGATTTCATATTACAGCCGAAGGGCGCAGATAGAGAGGCTGTTTAAGCTTGCAGAGCAGTTAGAAGAACGCTATCTGCTTTCTGAGGTGATGGAAAAGCCGGAACGTGCCGATGACAGAGTGTACTACCAACTTCTGAAACTGGCAGGGAAATCCATGTTGGAACAGGTTGCCGAAGTCAGGCGGGAGCGGACGCAGTACAAGGAATATGTGGAGCAATGGGTACATGAAATCAAGACACCAATTACCGCAATGAAGCTTCTTTGTGAAAACAATCATTCACAAGTGGCAAAGGAATTATTGCTTGAACTTGAGAAAGTAAACCGCTATACGGAACAGGCGCTTTATTATGCCCGGAGTGAGCATACGGAAAAAGATTATTCGGTACGGGAAATTCGCCTGTTTGATGTGGTTCATGAGTCAATCGCAGAAAATAAGTATCTGCTTCTGCAAAACGGTGTTGGCATTGACTTGCAGGAAACAGACGATACCGTTTACTCTGATGAAAAGTGGTTATGCTTTATTCTGAATCAGCTTATTGTCAACTCTGTTAAATACCGGACTAAGCAGCCGGTATTGAAATTTTATACAAAATATCAGGGCAGTCAAATTATTCTTTGTGTGCAGGACAATGGAATCGGGATAGATGCTGGTGACCTGCCGCGCATCTTTGAAAAGGGTTTTACCGGACAAAACGGCAGAAAAGCAGCGCAAAGCTCCACAGGCATAGGACTGTATCTGTGCAAGCGGCTGTGTAATAAATTAGGAATTGGAATATGCGCCGATTCTGAGGGTGACGGCACTATCGTGCAGCTTAGCTTTCATATCAATGACTTTATTCAGCGGGTGCAGTAGCGGGATTTGATTGCCTATGGGAGAAGAATTACCTGAAGTTATTGTGGAAAAGAGTGTGGTATTATGGTAAGATTATATATAAATATCAAGGGGTTATGTTTTCTTGAATTTTGAGGAATATTGCATGGTAAATCAGTACAAGATAATAGGCGAAAAACATTGGAAAGGGCAATACACTGTATGATTTTCAGAAACAGTGTGTAATTAGTTTGTAAGATATTTTTGTTAGGAGATGATGATTATGACAATGAAACAGATAGAAATCAATGTGCCGGAAGCAGTAGTACCATATGCAAATGTGAAAGGGGAAAGAGCGGTTTTGCTTAGAAATGCCATGTTGTTATATCCTTATATAAAGAATGACGCCATATCGCATGGAAAGGCGGCAGAAATGCTTGGTATACCAAAAATGGAACTGATCGAATTATATGGTTCACTGGGGATTGCATATTTTGATATGACAGAAGAGGAACTTGCAGAGGATTTGGCAACTCTTAATAAAGTTGGGAGTGTAGCAGTATGCTGATTGTATCTGATACCACACCGATTATTACCTTGATGAAGATGGGACATTTGGACATTCTGAAACAGTTATATGGGAAGGTGCTTATTCCTAATGCTGTATATATGGAATTGACAGGTAATAAAAAGTTTGTAACAGAGGCTCTTCAGATAATAGACAGTGGTTTTCTGGAAGTAGAAAAGGTTGACAATGAAGTTGCTGTAACAATTCTGCAGAAGGTGTCCGGTCTGGATGTTGGAGGTTGCCAATTACGGGAACGATTGGTCTGCTGTTGAAAGCCTTTGATGAGGGAATGCTTAGTACAGGAGATATTGAGGAGTGCATTGAGAGATTAAAAGAAACCAACGTGAGAATAAGCGAGGGGCTTTTTGATATTATGAGGGAGCATATAAAGGGATAGCATTTTTTGTCTAAAGCCAGAAGATGTAAATAGCGCAAGAAAAATTACTATGGAGAGAAATTATAGCAAAAGTACACGTTAATGAAGGTTATGAATTATATCAGATAATAACAGATTTTGGAGATCCATTAGAAATCTTTAGAGAAGGTATACAAAATTCTTTTGATGAAGATGCTTCTGAAATATATATATAAATGTTTATGAAGAGGAGGAGTTGGGTGATGACAACCGCTTGATTATTGATATATGGGATAATGGAAGTGGACTGGCAAAATGCAATGTTAAGTGTTTTTTTGATGTTGCCAATTCAAGCAAAATAAATAAGAGTTTTATAGCTTTAAAAAATAAGCATGGTTATAAAGGGCATGGCTCAAAAGTGTTTTTTAATGCAGAATTAGTGCAGATATGTTCGAAGACTAGGGAGGGAGATTATTGGGCATCTGAGTTAAAAGATGCAATTAAACAGATTGCCCAAAACAAGGAATTATCATATTCTGATCCATGTGAACCTAGGGAGTTAGGTCTTTCATTGCCTGAGGAATGGTTATCTGGGTTTATGGTTCGTATAATATGTCCTAAGTATTTTAAGACACAGCATACGCGATTTAAATTAAATCATTTGTTTCTAAGAGATTATTGTATGTGGTATTCATTAATTGGAACAGTTGAAACATGCTATAATGAAACTCTTAGACAAAAAAATGTTAAGTTATTTTTAAGAGGATTGTTAAGTCAGGAATTTGAAAGAAAATATAAAGATTTATCTATGTGTGATCCGATTCCAGTTTTTACGGATAGAGTTTTAGGGCATTTTGAGGAAATAGCATTAGGGCATTATTTCCCTCCAGAACGAACTTCGGATAAGGAAATGAAAAAGTATGCAGATTTAGTTAAGAGTAATAAAGCAAAATATATGTTTTATAGTAAATTAGTTTATAATGAAACAATAACGTCAGGAAGCATTTCATTTAGGCTAATAATCAGTATGGAAGGATATGAAACTAAAAGAAGATATGATTTGTTATTATCCAGACAGGGAAAAGCAATCACAGAAGGAACGCATACAGATGGGCAGAGATATGGGTTATGGGCATGTAAGGGAGGTGTTCCGGTTGAAAAAATTGATGATTGGCTCGAAGGTGGACGGGGAGTTGGCACTTACACCTATATGCAGGCATTTGTGGATTGTGATGCTTTTCAATTAACGGCTAATCGTGGTTCAATAATGAACACAGATATAGAAAAATTAGAAATAATAAAAAAGGAAGTAAATAAGGTATTTAAGAGTAAAAAGGTAAGAGATGCTATGCAGGAACGACAAGATTGGGAAGAATTAGAAAAAACTATTACTTCGATTGAGGCAGATAAGAAAGATTTGTCTAAGAGATTTACTGCTAGTAAGAATAGAAAAATTATTATATTTCCAAATGGTGTCGAGATTTTTGAACCAATAAAATTGAAAAATGGATATTCAGAATCGGAAACATTTGTAGTATTGATGGCAATAATTCATTATTATCCTGATTTATTTTCATTTAAACTGTTGGATTATAATACTACCAAGGGAATTGATTTTGTAGTAGATTACTTAGGATTTCCTAAATACATAGAACTAAAAGGGACGTTAACAAAGAAAGTAAATCATCCATTTAGATATATATATAAATTTATTTGTTATGATATTGATGTATCTAAGAACGAAATTGTTGAAGATATGGAACCATTTAAAACTATATTAAAAGTCATAAGGAATAATGTTTTCGAATCAAATGATGATAGATATGATAAAAAAGAATATACGGGTTACGTGTTAGAACCAGAGGGAACTACAATTATTCAAAGTATGGAGGTAATATGTCTAAAATCATTTCTTGTTGAGGTGTTAGGTGCTAAAATACAATAGTGGGGAGTACAGGTTTTAAGAAAAGGGGAAGGTCAGCGTAGTGATGGGCGTTATATGTTCCGCTACACAGACTTATGTGGCGAAAGTCGCATAGAATACAGTTGGGGGCTGGTGGAAACAGACCGTACCCGAAAGGGAAGCAGAAAGACTTATCCATAAAGTCTTGTCAATCATGTTCAACCATGCAGTGTCTCAAGATTATATTGCAGGGATTATGCCCACAGTTGTACAAAAGAACTGGGATATATAACAATAAAAGGGATGCCCTTACCCAGATATTGAAGGAGATGTTTTTGCAGTTCATTAGGAAAAGCAGTGACTATAGTGCATATTACTAAATGTTTGAGTTTTTCTTTGAAACAGGAGCGAGGTGTGGGGAAACAATCGGTCTGACAAGGAACAACGTAGTACAATTAGATATCATCCTCCGTAAGATTGTGTATGATTACAACAGGCACTCCGCCTGTACCAGAATGGCAGAGGCAGGGATGAACCAGAGGATATTGCAGGAGATTATGGGACACAGCAATCTGGCAATTACCATGGAGGTGTATAACCATGTGGGTGACAAGCGCATGCGGGATGAGATTGAATGATTTTATGAGAAGATAAGTGTCTAAATCATTTCCTAAACATTTTAGAAATTCAGTATTTGCAAGTTTTTACCATGTTCTGCAATGAAATGTAAAATTATTAAAAGATATGTTAAACAGAAAAGACAGGAACTTCAGAATGAGGTTATCCTGTCTTTTCTTTACCCCTCAAAAAAAGAAAAGTGACAAAATTGTAAGGACAAATCTTCTCATGAAATCCAGTGTTTATAAGCATTGTAGGAGTTGTGAATGGGAAATTTACACTATATTTACACAAAATCAAAAGAGTTCTAATACGATAATAAAAATTTTGAGTGAGAGTTTCACTCTGCCGGATAGGTTGAAGCATATAGTTAGATATTGGGATACAAGGAGTTGATGATATGAATTTTATTTCGGCATATTACAATATGCACAGCAACAGCATTGATATTACTACTTTTGATGGATATATACTACGAATTGACTGCAACAAGGCGGAAGCCAGATTAAAAACCACACCGTGGTCATCCCATGTGGTAAATGCTCTGGCAATAGATGATCCGCTTGAATATGCAAGGCTTTATCTCAACAATGAAATGCAGGAATTTATAGACGCTGAAGACAGTTTGGAAGTCTGGTGACAAAGCAGAGGAAAGAATGTATTATCTACCGTACATCTTTCCTCTTTTCTTTTATCTGTTTTCCCACTGCCTAAAATACCCAGTAAAATTTAGGGAAATAAACCTGACAGATTTAGACCCATAATCACTAGCTGGAGGAAATTCATGGTAAAAAGCATGAAACAAAAATGTGGTGTATGAATGATGCACCAAAAACCCAAAATGGTGTAGGAAAGGCACACCAAAAATGGAAAATGATGTAGGAAACCTACACCAAGAAAAAATGTCGGACAAAAGCGGTGTAGGAATGATACACCAAAAACATAGATTGGTGTAGAAAAGCCGTGTAGGAATGGACAAAATGGTGTAGGAATCATACATAATTACTTTGTTGATACGAATATTAAGGGGTTTTAGGGGATATTTCCCCTAACCAGAGGTTTTGTCAGGCATTGTCTGACAAAATGCGTATCTGGCAATGTGCCTGCACTGTGGGCAGGACACATT
>CAZKOR010000101.1:0-12851 GCA_964554405.1 uncultured Bacteroides sp.
TCCCAGATCATCCAGCCATGCTTTGTTGATCATAGAATACTGCGGAATGGAAAAAATACTGTAATCTTCAGGAGCGCCGATACCGGCTGTTCCCATACGTTCTCCTTGCGGAAGTCCGTAAATATACCCGTCATCCATGGTAATCGCACTGCGGATATCGGGATTTTCCTCTAAAATTTTGCTCAAATTGGGCATATATTCTTCCGTCAGGTATGGAGTCAGGTCAATGAATGTTCCGTCATCACCGTAACGCGCTATATCATAATTGCTGAACCCTACACCCATAAAAGCATCCGGAAGCTCGTCGCCGGCAATACGGATATTAACCTGCTCTCCCAATGATTCACTCATGGTAGTCCACTCTATGTTGATTCCCGCATCTTCCATCATCTGGTTTAAAACCACATTATCATCATAACCCTTGCTCAGAGCGCCCTGTCCGCCCATAATTGCAAACTCTGTCTGAGAAGTATCGGGATTGGCGACTCCTTTTTCATGGTGTCCGTAATCTTTATTTCCACATGCCGTTACGGATACTGCAAGACCTGTAACAAGCATACATGATATAAGTTTTTTTATTCTCTTTTTCATTTTATAACCATGCTCCTTTCTTAGCGATTAACCTTTGACCGCACCCGCCATAAAGCCTTTTTCAAAATATTTCTGTACGAACGGATAAATAATCAGCATTGGCAGAGCCGCTATAATAATGGATGAAAACTTAATCATCTCAGTCATTTTATTCAGCTCGGCAAATCCGCCGGATATCGTAGCTGCCTGGCTTGCGCTTGCAGAGCTCTTTATCAGTATATTTCTTAAAACAAGCGGCAGCGGAGCCTTCTCCGGTGACGGCAGATAAATCATAGCCGTAAACCAGTCATTCCAGTAAGCAACCATGCTGAATACTACCATAACTGCCATAATGGAACGGCTGAGCGGCACTACGATCTTAATAAATGTAGTCCATTTGGAAGCGCCGTCTATTTCCGCAGCTTCAATCATTTCCTTAGGAATGCTGTTTTCAAAGAAGTTCCTTACAATGATCATATTGCCTACGCCTACGCCTCCCGGAAGGAAGAGCGCCCACATATTGTTAATAAGTCCCGTCTGCTTTACTACCAGATAGGTAGGAACCATACCGCCTCCGAAATACATCGTGAAAATAAAGAAGAGACTAATCCACTTTCTGCCCGGCAGATCCTTAACGCTCAAAGGATATGCTGCCAGATAAAGTACAACGACAGAAAAAACGGTACCGATTATTGTATATTTAAAGCTGTTGATAAGACCTGTCAAAATCTGAGGGTCAGCAAATACTGACTTATATCCGTCCAATGTAAACTGGCTTGGCAGAAGGAAGGTCTTACCCGCATATACATCATACGGATTTGATACGGAAGCAATCAATATATAATATAATGGATATGCAACTATAAACAGGATTAACGCGCTGATAACCACAAGAATAAGGTCACTGCTTTTTTCAGAAAGTCCTGTCAGCTTTCCTGATTTTGATTTCGCACTCATATCACACCTCCTATATAAAGCTTGTATCTTCGGATATCTTGCTTGCTATCTTATTTACCACAATCAGTAAGAGAATATTGATCGCAGTATTAAACAGTCCTACCGCCGTTGAATAACTGTACTTGGCTCGCTCGATACCTTGTTGATAAACATAAACAGCAATTACATCACTTGTAGCCTTATTTAATTCTGTCTGCAGCAGCCATACTTTTTCAAATCCTACATTCATCAGACCGCCCGCGCTCATGATCAGATTCAGAACCATAATTGATGTAAGCGCCGGTATATCAATGTGTAAGATTCTCTGGAACAAAGATGCTCCATCTACTTTAGCCGCTTCATATAAAGAAGTGTCAACGTTGGATAACGTAGCCATGTATACGATAATTCCCCAGCCGGCATCCTGCCAGATTCCCGAAGCAATGTAAATTGTACGGAATGCGCTTGATTCTGTCAGGAAATCAACGGTAGTGCCCGCTATAAGGTTGATCAGTCCGCCTGAAGGACTTAAGAAAATACGAATCATACCACAGATAACCATTGTGGAAATAAAGTGCGGTGCATAGAGCACTGTCTGCGTCACTCTCTTGAAACGCTGGAATCTCATCTGATTCAGCATCAGTGCAAGAATGATGGGAATCGGGAAACTCCACAGCAGACTGAAAAAGCTCAGCAGTATCGTGTTCTTCATCATACGGCCAAAGGTTGGTGCACTGAAGAAGCGTGTAAACCATTCAAAGCCAATCCATTCGCTCCCCATAAAACCGCGGCTTGCCTTGTAATCCCTAAAGGCAATCTGGATACCATACATAGGTATATACTTGTAGATAATCGTCAGTACAACCGGAACCAGCAGCATTGCATATAACTGCCAATTATCCTGTATCCGTTTTTTCAACGCTTTCTCTCCCATTGGCATCCCCCCCCTTTTTGGGGCTGTAGCTGCCAAACCATTATTCTTCATAAACTCTCTCCTTTCTCATAAAACAGATAGTTGATTTTGTTTCACTCTGCGCGCCGTCGTGAAACGTTATATATGTTTTGTGGTTATAAAATACCATTTTCCACTTCGTAAGTCAACAACTTTACTACAAATTTGTTTGTTGTGTCATCAATTTTATCTATACTGCACAATTTCGCCTTGTCTGTTTTGTGAATTTTTCAACTTGATTTTCATGAAACGTTTCACTATTATAATTTCATGAACTGTTTCATGAACGCTTTACAAACAATTCTAATTACTATATACTAAACGCAGGCTGTAGCGCTTGTAACTATATAACCAAAGAAAGGCAGTTCATCTATGAGAAAAGAAAACCCCGCTCCCACCATGAAAGATGTGGCAAAAGAAGCCGGCGTTGCCTTAGGAACCGTCTCTAAAGTAGTAAATGGCATTCCCGTAGGCGATTCCTACAGAGTCCGCGTGGAAGAAGCAATCAAAAAACTGAATTACCAGGTCAATAGCTACGCACAGGGTCTCAAAGCCAATAAGACCTATACGGTCGCGCTTTTGATACCCAACACACAGTGGCCCTTTTTTGCAAGGCTTGCTTACCATATCAATCTGGCTCTTTTAAAACGAAAATACAGAATGCTGCTATGCTGTACCGAATCTGATGTAAGCTTAGAACAGGAATACGTCACGATGGCGCAGCAAAATAAAGTGGATGGCATTATCGGACTGACCTATAATCCGCATTTAATCATAGAAGAAAATACACCCTTTGTCGCGATAGACCGTTCCATCAGTCCTACAATCCCCTGTGTGGCATGCGATAATTTTGCCGGAGGACAGCTTGCTGCGGAAAAACTTGCCGATTTGGGCTGCAGGAACGTTGCTTTTTTGCGTATAGGCTCATCTTTATCCAATGAACCCAATAAGCGGAAAGCAGGATTTGAAAACGGCTGTCTTGCCCGCGGACTTTCTTATGAACTGAAAATCCTAAACGATGGAGAGCCATACGAGGAATTTGAAGCGTTTCTTAACAACCATATGGAAAACGGAAAGCTGTCTTTTGACGGTATTTTCTGTGTCACGGACTCCCTTGCCTATTCTGTTATACAGACACTGCGCAAGTTGAACCAAAAAGTTCCTGAAGACGTACAAGTAATCGGCTTTGACGGGACACGCCACTTTGGCGATATGGACTATATCTGTTCCACAATCGTGCAGCCGGTTCACGATATTGCCGAAATGTGCGTGGAGCTTCTTTTGCAGGATAATATGCCTGTTAAACCACCCCTCGTCTGTCTGCCTGTCAGCTACGCGTACGGGGGAACAACCGCAGAAACTGACGTATAGAAAGACAATCTCAGGTTCAGAAAGGAGCATGATTCAGAAATGCGTATCGGAAATATCGATGATATACACAAATCACAGGACGCAGAAAATCTCGCTGCTCTCATAAAGACAGACAGCCGGGAAACCATGACCAAAGCGGAAAAACGCAAAAACTGGTGGTATTATTATAAATGGTATGTTGTCTGCGGCATTATTATTCTTCTCATTGCCTGCGATATTATCAGCAGCCAGCTTGGACTTTTTGAAAAATCACCCGATTTCCAGATTGCCTATATCGGAGAGACGGAACTGCCTCAGGATACAGTATCCGCTTTAGAAGCAGCATTTGCCTCGCTTGCAGGCGACTTCAACGGAGACGGGGAAATCATCGTCCAAGTCAATCAGTATACAAACAGTTCCGAAAACCCGGTTCCCGATACGGCATCTTTCGCATATGCTTCAGAAATTGCCTTAATCGGCGATATTGAAGTATGTAGCAGCTATTTCTTCCTCATGGAAGACCCGGAACGCATTCAGAAAGAATATCAGATCCTTGCAGCTTTCGACGGAAGCTGCCCCGATGAAGCGGATGATACAATTGAAGATAAAGTAATTCCGTGGACAGACTGCGCCGCCTTCGCCGATATGGAACTTGGTTCTTATTCTGTTGACGTACTGGGGCAGACCATAACCGGAGATAACCGGGAATTATTATCAAAACTTTTCATCGGAAGGCGCTGTTTTTACAGCGATACCGTAACAGAGAACGCAGAATCCTGCAGTGATTTATGGACTTTGCTTACAAAAAAGAAGGGATGATTTTATGATGAAACGAATCTATTGGATATATGCTCTTTGTATCATGCTCACGCTGACAGGCTGCTCTGCCGTTTCTGCCCAGTCAGCCCCAAGTGCAGACGAAACTTCCGGGGACATTATGATTGGAAATTTTTTACGCATACAAAATACCGACAGCAGACTGACGCTGTTAAACAATCTGGATACCCTGTCGGCAGACGGTCTTTATTATGCTTCCTGGGTCATCGGCGATGCACAGCCGTATGAAAACAGCGACGGCGATACCGTAGATTTATATGATGCCTCGCTTTATCTTTTATCAGGAGAATTTAAAAATACGCAGTATGCGCAGGAAAATATGGACTCATGGCTTGCTGCCGCCAAAGAAAATTATGAAATTTTAAATGAAGAGGAAATAACATGTAGCGGGCAGACATACTCTCTGATTACTTATAACAGTACCCATGAAGATAACCCGTATGCCCGCGGCGTATCAGCATTCGGCGTCTGCGAAAACTATGCTGTATGTATTGAGCTGACATGCCGGGACGAGTTTCCGGATGATTTGAGAAACATATTGATTGACTTTTTGAATTGCTGCTCTTATGGGAATTGAGAACAAATTAAGTTTTTTCTTTGCAATTTCTATATAGCATGAATAAAACACACAATATAATCTGGCACACTGAGGAAACCGGTGTTGCAAGACCAATATGGAACAATGTCGTGTTTGGTAAACAGCTCATGAAAAAGGCAACGGGAATCCTGACGCCAAACGCCCCGATGATACCTTGCAGCATAACAAAAAATGTATTACCGCAGCCATTATAATACCCAATATAGCAAAATAAAACAGAAGTCAGTAAAGTGTCAATCGCGTATGCTTTTAAATAAGCATGCGCCTGCACGATGACTGCCGCATCTTTCGTGAAAATACCCGCAAGAAGATTTCCCTTCCAAAAAGTAAAAGAACTAATCACTACCGCCACACACAGGGATGTTGCGATACCGTATCGTAATGCCTTTACCGCCCTCTCTTTCATTCCTGCGCCGATATTCTGTGCCACGAACGCTGACATCGACTGGGAAAACGCCGACGGAACGAGCATAATAAAACCGCATACTTTCTCGGCCACGCCTACTCCTGCCGATGCGAATACATCAATCGAGTTAACGACTGTCTGAATAACGAGAAAAGAAATACCCACCAAAAGTTCCTGCAGCGCAATCGGCGTTCCTAATCTCAATTCCCGCAGGATAATTCTTTTGTCAAACCGGATATACTCTCTCCGAAACGTAAAAGGAAGCGTCTTTTTCCGAATGATAAACATCGATATAAGAACACTGAACGCCTGCGCTATGACTGTTGCAAGCGCCGCCCCCATCGCCCCCAGTCCAATCACTGCAACAAACACTAAATCCCCCGCAATATTGCAAATACACGCTATTAATACCGTAAACAGCGGCGTCTTGGAATCTCCGATGCCCCGAAAGACCGCACCTAATAAATTGTAGAATCCGATAAATACAATCCCAATCCCGCATACCATAATGTACTGGCTGGTCTGCGCATATGCTTCCTGCGGTGCATGAAGCGCACTTGCAAAACTTTTGGCAAAAAATGCAAGAATAACGGCAAAAATAACATCTAAGAAACAGAAAAGTACAATACCCGCACCGATTGCCCGTCCTGCTTCCTCCTGATTTTTTTCACCAATTTTTTGTCCCACATATATCGTAATGCCCATAGACAACCCCGTAATGACCATTGTAACCGTCTGCATCAAAAGGCTCCCTGTCGCAACGCCGGAAACGTCCGCTGTTTCGGCAAACTGTCCTACAATCAATAAATCCACACCGCCATATAAGGATTGTAGAAACAATGCCGCTAACACCGGTATGGCGAATCGGATAAGTGATTTTAAAACACCGCTGTCTGTAAAATTTCTTGTTTCGTCCATTTTTCTCCTCCTCTGCTTCATTCCCACAAACAACGGATGCCACGCTCCGCGAGACATCCTTATGTTAATAAAAAATGCCGGACAAGATAACAGGTATTTCAACCTGTAGCCTTATCCAGCATAACATTTCTAACGAATGTTCTACCCTCCGCGCTAGCGAAAGTAATTGTAGCACGAAAAAAAGAAAAATGCAAACTTATGTTGTAATAACTTTTTTTCCGCTAACAATCTCGAAGTGGTACTTCACGATACCAAGATCAATCTTTGTATAGAAACCAAATCCGGCAGTCTTTGCATAAACTTTATCGCCATTTCGCTCAAACTTAAATTTCTGCTGGTTCACGGCTGTCGGAGCAAGCAGGGCTGCCTCCAGTCCGGTTTTGTACCATTCCGGATCGCCGTCCTTATAATCGCTGATATCTGCAATAGATTTCATCTTATGACTTTCACCGTTAGACTCTCCATATCCTAATGCGACTACCAAATAACTTTTTTCCCCGGCATTTTCCACTCCCTGCGCTTTACCCTTCTTATAGGTAAGAGCAACCCAGCACGAATTGATTCCCAACTCCTGTGCTTTCAGTACGATTCGCTCACCATAATACCCTGCTTCTATATCTCTGCCTTTAGGTCCAATCACGGCAAGATAATTCCTGCAGTTCCTGAACTGACCATATGTCGGCTTTCCCGCCTGAAACGCTTCCGGCTCGTTCGTAATCAACTGTATGTGAAATCCGCTTTCCCTGTTGCATTGTGAAATTTCTTCATTCAAAGCATCTACAGATTCTTTATCCAGCGGCTTGTCTGTAAACTGCCGTACAGAATGCCGTTTCTTCATCAGTTCCATCATATCCATAATTGCTGCCTCCTATAAAAGATTTTTATTTTCAATACCTACTTTCCAGAAAAGTGTTCTCACTACTTAAAATTTGAAGTTCAATACATATTCTTATATATAATTGCTGAACTTGCACTTACCTGACAATTCTTCAAACCGGAAATTGTCTTTTAGAGTTTATAAATGAACCTTATATATTTTATGTATATCTAAATCTATCACATAATCAACAAAGCCATTATAACTATCCAACTTTTCAAAATTACATCTGGCACAAAATATAGAAACAAAATCGCTTTCAGTTACTTCATTCAATATACTATTTGTTTGTTCTTTCAGTTCTGACAGACTCATGTTTTTTCCAAACAAATAACAATCACCATAATACGCTTCAATTTCAATAATCATATTCATTTCCGCAATGCATAATTCCGAAAAGGGACTTTCAATATTTCCTTGTCCGCATTGAACTTTCTGCAAGCAAATTTTGCTTTGTAATCATCATCCGGTTCCTTGTCCACTTTTCATCGTGAAAGGGGAAGGCGTCTTTTTCGCTTTCCTCTAATACAAAACCAACTTTTTCATAACAGTGCTTTGCCGCCTCGTTGTTATCAAAGACACATAACCGGACTACCTCTGCCCCGGTTATCGAAAACGCATACTGTAATGCCAAACGCAGCATTTTCCCTCCGTATCCCATACCGCGCTTTCCGTTATCTACCACGATGAATTTGAAAAATCCTGCATTATTCTCCGTATTAACTGAATAGCAAAAAAAACCGACCGGTCTTCCGTTATCTTCCGTTGCGACATAGGCGCTGTCCGTAAACTCCTCCGCATTTTTTTCCAGAAGATTCCGAATGTTTTCCTTTGTCATCGGATAGGAAAGCCGGTTCGCGCTCCACATGGCGTGCAGGGTTTCATTATCAATCCATTTTTCCAGATATTCATAGTCTTTGCTTTCTATGTAAGGTCTTATTCTCATAAAGCTAGTTCTCCCTTCAAAAGTGAAATGGTGATTATAGTTCTTCTGTCCAATGCAGACGCTGCAATGCTGCAATAACAGGCTTATATAAAATCATCGTAAGCGCCGCATTTAACCCGCCCTTAACCAGATTAAACGGTATAAAAGCGGAAAATAACAGCGCAACAATCTCTTCTCTCGGATAGCCCATATAAACAGGCGCAATCAGATAATTCCAAAGCGTCATGACAACGACCTGACATCCCCATCCGCAGAAAAGACCGGACACTGCGCCGAAAAAACTCTGTTTCTTTCGGTAAAAGTACGCGGCGGTACACGCAAAAGCAGAGCTTGAAAGAATATTCATGATGCAGCCTATAACGCCTGTCCCGCTGACCGTAACCATCTGTATGACGGAAACAATTACCGTAATGGCAAGTGAGGTCACCGGACCAAAAAGCAATCCGCCTATCACAATAATAACATCTTTTGCATCATACTTCAAAAAAAGTACGAGCGGGATGCGCCCAAAGACCGCCGCGGCATAAGCAAGCGCGCATAACATTCCTGTTGTTGTCAGTTTCTTGGTTTTTTTTTCTTTCATCTCAATACCTCCTAAAAAAATTAACATCCGAAAGTATCAGAATGCCTTTCAGATGCCATAATTTCAGGTGTATTGAAAATGTCTGCAGAACAGTTTCCGAATTGATAAAAAAGAGTGCAAAAACAAAGTCAGTTTTACCCTGACAATTCCAACACACCTTCTTTAATCCGGACTATACCGTCGGTTTTGGAATTTCACCAAACCCCGCGCTTTCGCGCCCGCGGACTGTAACCGCCGATCGGGAATCTCACCCTGCCCTGAAGACATTACTGCTATTCAGTTGTTTGTGTAACGCGTTTATTTTAGCATGAGGGGATTGCGGTGTCAAGGGAGGTCTTCATTTACTTGTTCCAAGCATAATCTCATTATTTTTTCAGAAATATAAATATTTTTATCAATCATCCCCTGTATAATAGGTTTTAACTCGCTTATATACCCCTGTCTCTTTGCCTTTATCAGAACACCAAGCGTACCCGTCACAGGTAATTTTAAATATTTAGCATGTTTCTTTGCATTAGCATCATCTATAATAACAATATCTGCATTTTTTTCTTTCGCTAAAATCATAACCTCTACTTCACCATCATGCAATTGCGTTTTGAACATAGATTTTGCCATCTGGTTTTCTATTTTTTCCACATGAATCCAATCAAGCGAAGCATCCACCCGCTTCTTGCATATAGATTCTTTCTTTTCTGACAACTCCCGATATACCGCCTGAGGAATCATAATTTCTCCATAAACTTTCTTCAATATATCTAGCTGTTCAACATGACACAACGCAACCAAAGGTGTAGTATTTACTATCACCTTACGCATTTGCCAGTTCCTCCAAAAACTCTTTTTCATCTTTAAAAGAGAATATAGATATCTCATTCTTGCCTAGATATTTTATAAAATCCTCTTTGGTCATGTCTGCTATGCTTGCACAGTATCCTAATGATACTTTCTTGTTTTTATATAAATCTACAGCAAGCATACATTTCATATATGCCGCAAAATCATCTTCATTTTCATGTAAATCCAGCAATATTTCTTCCGGAACATTTATAGAAACAACACACATAACAATCTCTCCTTTCCAGATTCTTTCCTCTAACTATATTATATACATATCCTTTTACCTTACAACAGAAAAAAACAATCATTTCTTAATTTCTTCCAGCCAGCGCATCTTCGCAATAACTACAGCAAATTATCACACTCCCATTCCGGTCTTAAAACCGAGTAAAATTATATCTAAAAATCCGATCTGTTAAGGAATTTCTCAAGCCTATATCCCGCTATTCTCCTGCAAGACATTCACTTTCAAACAATGCCTCAATAATAAGCCCCGCACATTCCTCAGCGCTGTGTATGCTCGTGTCCACTTTAAAGCTGTATGCAATATTCTCCGCCATAAGTTCATTCTGTTCATCTGACTGTGTTTCATATCTGTCGCCCCGGCTGATGTTTCTCTGTCTGCAAATATCCAAGGGGCAATATATTTCTACAATATCAAGCGGATTATCTTTCAGTATTTCCCGTAACTGCTGATAATGCGGCTTTATCTCATCCCTTTCGACCAATATTCCGTCAATAAGTACATTCTTCCCCATATCCGAATAAAGCTTTGCGGTATGATACATCATAATTATTGTCTCGCTAAGATATTTCCAATAATTTTCGCGTAAATATTTATCTCCTACCATTTCCTGAAACAAATCGTTTGCGACAACATAAAAAAATACCTCATCTCGTTCCTGAAGCGCTTCTACAATGGATGTTTTTCCCGAACTTGTTACCCCGTTTAAAAAAATAATTCTTCCCTTTTCCATCTTAATCCTTTATTCTCCCTATAAAAACGATTAATTCTTTCGTCATCATCCAGCTTTAAGTTTTTCTCAGGGAAAGTAAGCATTAGATTCTGCAAGATTCACTCTACGTTTTTAGTTGTCTCAAAGGACTGCCTATATTCCCTGTTTTCTTCAAAATTAAAATAGGCAGTCAACAGTTTCGATAAAATCAATCGTTCCATAGAAAGACTCACTCACTCTTTTATTGGTGTTTTTGTGTGTCATAATCACATTTTTATTATATGTTGCACTTATAAAAAAAACAATCCATAATACTTCTTTATTTCTCAGTGGTAGTATCTTATTCCAGCGAAAGGATTGACAAAGCAGGCAACGCAATATATAATTCACGTTATATAACATAAATTATAAAATAACAACTCTGCAACAAGGAGACAAAGCCATGCCGCCGAAACCCAAAGTTACAAGAGATATGATTATTGACACTGCGTTTGAGATTGCCCGCAAAACAGGTGCGGAAAATATCAATGCAAGGACAGTATCAGAAAAACTAAACTGTTCCACACAGCCCGTTATGTACCATTTCGCAACGATCGAGGAATTAAAAAGAGCGGTTTATACAAAATCAGACCGCTATCATACGGAGTATTTGATGAACTTTGAAAAACCAGCAAAAGGAATCATGCTCGGAATCGGACTCAATTACATTCGTTTTGCTGTTGAAGAACCGCATTTGTTCCGCTTTCTTTTTCAGTCGGGGTTTGCTGTTGAAAACAGTTTACTTGAAATGATTGATTCAAAAGAACTTGAGCCTGTTCTTTTGGCAATGCAAAATGCGATTGGAATGAGTTTGGCGCAGACGAAAGATGTCTTTTTGACAATATCCATGTTTGCTCATGGATATGCAAGCATTATCGCCAACAATTCATTAGAGTATGACGAAGAACTTGTCGCCGCACATTTAGAACGGGCATACAGAGGTGCTGTATTAGCGGTACAGGAGGAAATATGAAAGTAATTTTACACGATTTGGATATACAATATCATGAAATACTTGACGGAAAATGTGACGAAATCATTTATGCGGATGGAAAATATGCGCCCTGTCAGGGCTGTTTTGGCTGCTGGACGAAGCACCCGGCGGAATGTTTTATGAAAGACAGTCTGAAACAGGCTGCCCGCGTGATTGGACAAGCGGATGAATTTGTCATTATTACGGAAAATCTATACGGTACATACAGCCCTGCGGTTAAAAATGTTCTTGACAGAGGCATCGGCATTTCAACGCCGTTAGCTACCTATCGTGGAAAGCAAATGCACCATACCCTGCGTTATGGAAAGCATAATTTGTTCAAGGTAATTGTTCATGGTGCTGTTACGGAACAGGAAAAGGAGACCTTTACCTATATGGCGGAAAGAAATGCAATCAATAACGGATTTAAAAAGTCCGAAGTGATTTTTCTGAATGATTTTTCCGGATTGGAGGACTTCGTATGAAAACCGTATTTATCAATTGCAGTCCGAAAAAAAGATTTTGTGCGTCCGCTTATTTTCTGGGGCTGCAGCGTTTATTTGTGAAAGGTAAAAAAGTGACGGAAAAGCTGCGGAATCAAAGCGACCATAAGCGGATTCTGAATGAACTTTCGGATGCGGATGCGGTTGTTTTTTGTCTTCCGTTATATGTGGACAGTATCCCATCGCATATACTTCTCTTTCTGAAAGAGATGGAGCTTTTCTGCAAAGAAAACAGTATCCGCCTGACCCTTTACAGCATTTCAAACAACGGCTTTATTGAGGGAAATCAAAGCGAACCGCTGCTGCGGATTTTTCAAAATTTTTGTGAGAAAAGCAATCTGGTATGGGGCGGCGGAATCGGAATCGGCGGCGGAGTTATGCTGAATGTTTACCGGATTGTATATATTGTACAAATCGGATTACTATTTCTGCGTATCATGCTGAATGGTATTCAGAACGGTAATTTTCTGCCGATAAGCGCGTTGGAAATTTTTACGGAACAGACACTTATTATTGTTTTTCTGAATCTGGGTGTGTTCTTCTACATCATAAGAATGGGCGGCGCCA
>CAZKOR010000102.1:0-12837 GCA_964554405.1 uncultured Bacteroides sp.
AATTAAATTTTATTCTAACATACTAATTTGAGAAATACAATTTAAATGCCGCTCTACAATAACATAAAGCAGCATTTGATGCATATTATTTGCTCTTTTGCTTTCGGTAATATATACTTAACCATATAACTTCATTTCAATAGGTATAAAAAAGACAATGACAAACGATATGACTCAGGGAAAAATATTCCCTATCCTTATTAAATTTACAATTCCACTGATACTCGGAAACCTCCTTCAACTTACATACAATGCCGTTGACAGCATGATTGTCGGTCAGTATGTGGGAAAGGATGCGCTTGCCGCAGTCGGGACAAGTAATCCGCTTATGACACTGATTATCCTGTTTGTTCAGGGTCTCTGTCTGGGTGCGGGCATTCTTGTCGGCACACTCTATGGCGCGAAAGATTATACAATCCTAAAGCGCGAGATTAGTACCGCAATGATTTCCGGTGTTGTTTTCTCACTGACGCTCACGGTGATTTCCGTAACGGCGGCGCCCGTTTTTCTGGCTATTTTGCAAGTGGATGCTGCAATCCGTACGGAAGCGGCGGCATATCTTAGGATTATTATGTGTGGTCTGGTGTTTAACTTTATTTACAATTTTTTTGCCAGCACTTTGAGAGCCATGGGCGACAGCAAATCCCCGCTTTATTTTCTTGGAATCAGTGCAGTGATTAACATTATCGGCGATTTCCTATTTGTTGTATACTTTTCCATGGGAACGAACGGCTGTGCCATCAGCACCGTATTGAGTGAAGCGTTAAGCTGTCTGCTCTGTTGGATATATATTAAGAAAAAGATACCAATCCTGCGTCTTGGAAAGCAATGGCTGGTATTTGATAAAGAACTTTTTAAAGAAATCATTCAATATGGTTTTGTCAGTGCAATGCAGCAGTCAACCGTACAAATCGGCAAACTTAGTATCCAAGGCATCGTAAACACCATGGGAGTGACGGCAACTGCCGCATTTACCGCAATCAACCGGATTGATGACTATGCCTATATCCCGGAGCAGAACATAGGTCACGCCATGACAAGCGTAATGGCGCAAAACCGCGGCGCGGGAGAGACAAACCGCGTCCGCACCTCTTTCCGTGTAGGCATGTGCATAGAGCTTGCGTACGGCGTTGCCATGGGAATTTTATTATTACTTTTTGCAAATCCTCTCATGCAGTTATTTACACATGATGAAGCAACAATCGTACTTGGAGAACAGTATCTGCACCTGATTGCATTCATGTACATCGTCCCGGCTTTTACAAACGGCATACAGGGATATTTCCGCGGAATGGGAGATTTGAAAATCACCCTGTGGAGCAGTCTGATTAATATGGGGGGCCGCGTGATTGCCTGCATCCCGCTTGTGTTTGTCTGTAAGATGGGCATTATTGCCCTGCCATGGGCATATTTAATTGGATGGGCGGCAATGATTCTGTATGAACTGCCGTTTTTGGTGCGGCGGAGGATATGAGTTAACGGACCTATTTTTTCTGTTTAACAAAATTTTATTGAATGATTTTTCCGAATTGCACTATACTAATTGTGGGAAAAACTTTCTTACTGAATGCAGAAAATCTCCTTGACAAAAACGGAAAATCCGCATAGTATATGAGTAGGAAGAGACTCTTCCCAGGTGTTCCACTACCTTAAAGGTGAATTATGATTGGTGTTCCGCCACCATAAAGGGCGAATTATGATGAATGAGTAAGGATATTCTTCCTTACTCATTACTTTTTTAGGAGAAGTAATATGGAATTATTTTTTTATGATGTAGATGCAGATTATGTAAAATACCTCAAAGCAACAGAAAAAGCCAAACGCGGTTTTACACGTGTTCCTGATGTGGAATATGAGAACGAACGTAAAATGGTTTGTGGTGTTGTTTTGGAAATAAATAGTTATAAATATTATGTACCCGTGTCTTCCTACAAGAAAAAACAACCGAATAATTTATTGATTCGTTTGGAAGACGATAGTTATAATCAAATAAAAGGTTCTCTACGCTTTAACTATATGTTTCCCGTAGATGATTGCTATATATCCAAACGTGACTTCAATAAGGAAACCCCCAGCCGTAAGGAATTCCTTCGTAGACAGTGGGTTTACTGCAACTCCATCACAGATGACATAAAGCAGATGGCTTGGAATACATATAATGGAGTGATTTCTAATACAGATTCCGCACTGGTAAATGCATCCTGTGATTTCAAGCTTTTAGAAGATGCTGCCCAAAACTATAAGCCAGACAAATTGCCCTACCATGGGCATATTTGATTGGATGGGCGGCAATGATTCTGTACGAGCTGCCGTTTCTGGTGCGGCGGAGGATATGAGCATTCCCCTTCAAATAAGAAATATTATTAATGTTCCCTCGAAATCCAACACACCGTCTCTACATTCCCCGTCCACGGAAACATATCTACAGCTACACTTCTTTCAACCCGGTATCCTCTATCCAAAAATACCTCCAAATCCCGTGCCAGACTGGTCGGCTTGCAGGAAATATACAGAATATGCTCCACACCATAGCGGATAATCTTATCCAGCGCTTTCGGGTGAATCCCCTCACGGGGCGGGTCCAAAATAATCATATCCGGTTTTACGGCAATCGTATCAATAACTTTCAGCACATCTCCCGCAATAAACTCACAATTATGTAAACCATTTAACTCAGCATTTTCTCTCGCTGCCTCGACTGCTTCTTCTACAATCTCCACCCCGATTACTTTCTTTGCAACAGGCGCCATCAACTGCGCAATCGTTCCGGTTCCACTGTATAAATCGAATACAATCTTGCCCGCTCCTCCTGCCGCTTCTTCCTCTGCCTCCGCTTTCTGCTGCTCTTCGGACTGCAAAAAATCCGCAATATACTCCCTTGCCGTCTGGTAAAGTACCTCCGCGCCCAAGCTGTTTGTCTGGAAAAAAGAAAACTGGGAAATCTTGAATTTTAAGCCAAGCAGTTCCTCATAAAAATAGTCTTTTCCATACAAAATAACAGTTTCATCGCTCTGCACCACATCGGCAAGCGAGTCATTTTTCGTATGCAAAATGCCTGTAATCGTTCCCTCCAGCGGCAGTGCAAGCAGCGCATCCTTTAATTCTTCCAATATCGTGCTTTCGGAAAAGCCTCCCTCACTCTGCTCCGGTATCTGCGTCGTTGTCACAAGTGCAATCAAAATCTCTCCCGTTTTTGCTGCCTTACGGACTAATAAGTGACGCAGATAACCTGTGTGGCGCAGTCTGTGATAAAATGTGATGTCAACTCCATTCTCCCGTAACTTCTCAAAATATCCCCTGACGCATTGCAGAATTTTACGGTAATCTTCGTCTACAATCTGGCAGTCCATAACAGATACGATATCATAAAAACTGCCCCTTTTGTGCATTCCCAATGCCAAAGGACCGTCTTTTACCTCATCACCGAATGTAAATTCCATTTTGTTGCGGTAACCATAGCACACAGGACTTGCTTTTATTCCCTCAAATGTATAACCACCTTGTTTACATAACACCGAATCCAGCAGTCTTTTTACCTGTTCTTCCTTAATATGTAGTTGTTCTTCATAAGGCAGGGAAAGAAAAACACAGCCGCCGCAGGCGCCAAAGTGCGGACAGGGACTTTCAATCTCTAACGGGGAAAGCTCTATCACTTCCAGCAATCTTCCCTCCGCCTTTCCTTTTCTCACTTTATTGACCGAACACCTGATTTTCTGTCCGGGCAGCGCGTTTTTCACCACACAAATACCGTCCTGTGTCGTGACAATTCCTTTATTCGGAAAATCCACACGCCCTACAATACCCTCTGCAACCTGTCCTTTTTTCATGCCAAATTCCATCTCCTCACACGCCGCTATACACAAAAAACGGGATGTACCCTGATTCCGTACATCCCGCTATTTCTTTCTATACTACGTCTTACTGCTTATCTGATGATGCTTCTTCACTTTCTTCGTCTTCTTCATCTTCAAACAAATCGTCGTCGAAGTCATCGTCAAAATCGTCATCAAAATCATCCAGATAATCCGGCTGCATGTAACGGAATACAGCATATGCAATAGCTGCTACTGCTGCAATAGCTCCGATAATAGCAAGCACCCATAAAATCACATTTTTCTTTTCTTCTTTTTTCTTCTTTCCCAACAATTCATTCACCCCTGTATTATCCAATACTTCATCCAATTTATTCAAAACTTCTTCCTTAATCTCCTTCATCTCTGTTCTGCACATACCCAAATCCTCTCTTTCCTAAATTTGCAGGCGGCTTTCATCTGTCCGCATCTCTTTGCATCTTACAATATAATATACCACTAATTCTCATTTTTTACTACACATTTTTTTATCAAACTTTCTTTAGTTTTGCAAATCCGGCATACATCACTTTCTGCCCGGCTTCATCAAATACTACCGTTACCTGATAATCTCTCGCTCCCGGTTCGATTTTCATCACGGTTCCCTCGCCGTACCTCATATGCCTTACCCTGTCACCCTCTTCATAACTAAGTTTGGAAGAAGCTGCCGCACTTTCCTCCACGCGGGCTATCTGCATAGATGTTCTTGTAATATAAGGCTGGTCCTCATATGCTGTCCGCTTCGGCTTCACAATCGCTTTCGGTTTCACTGCCGCCTTTGGTTTATCAAAAATTGTATCCGCGTCCTTGCCGAACTGTCTTTGATAAGGCGCTGCCGCTCCACGGCTGTAAGAAGCGTCTGTATCGGTACTTCCGAAGCTAATACTGCTCCTGCTAAAACCAGCACTTCCGATACCCTCATCATAGCTATCGGATGTATAAATATCACGCTTCGGTTTCGGCAGTTTATGGTCCAGCAAAAGGGGCGGAATCTCTTTCACAAACCGGCTGACCGGATTATACTGCGTTTCTCCGCGAATCATACGCTGTCTGGCACAGGTAATCGTCAAATCATCCTTTGCTCTGGTAATTCCCACATAGGCAAGCCGTCTTTCCTCTTCCACTTCCATCGGGTCATCTGACACGATTGTCATATAACTTGGGAAAACACCGTCTTCCAGTCCTGCCAGATATACATGGGAAAATTCCAGACCTTTTGCGCTATGCAGAGTCATCAGCAGTACTTTATTATTATCATCTCCTACCTGATCGATATCCGCAACCAGTGCGACTTCTTCCAGGAATTCGCTCAAATTGGTTTCCTCATGTGTCTCATCATAAGCTACCACTTTACTGAGAAGTTCGTCGATATTCTCAATTCTGTCTTCCGCGTCATCTGCATCGGAATCTTCCAGTTCCTTCACATAACCCGTTGTATCCAGAATATCCTTTAACAAATCCTCCAGGTTATAAAACTCAAGTTTGCTTCTGAATGCCTGTATCATTGTAACAAACGGCTTTAATTTGGATGCGCTTTTCCCGATTGTCATAATCTGATCCGCTTCCCGCAGCGCATTATAGAAACTGATGCCGCGCCCGTCTGCATATTCCTGAACACGTAAGATAGTTGTAGCGCCGATTCCTCTTTTGGGTATATTAATAATTCTTTTGACCGCCACATCATCCCTGCCGTTATCAATGGTCTTTAAATAGGCAAGAATATCCTTGATTTCCTTTCTGGCATAAAAGTTCACGCCGCCGACAACCTGATAGGGTATTCCTTTTACGACAAAACGTTCCTCCAGCATACGCGCCTGTGCGTTCGTACGGTATAAAACAGCGCAGCCGCCATAATCTGCTTTATCTTCCCGTTTCTTGTTCCGTACATCCTCCGCAATGTAGTCCGCTTCGTCATAAGCCGTATCAAACTGGTGAAAATGAATCAGGGAACCGTCAGCTTTCTGTGTCCATAACGCTTTCTCCTTACGTCCGGTATTGTTCTGAATCACGGCATTTGCCGCATCCAGCACTGTCTGGGTGGAACGGTAATTTTGTTCCAGTTTCACCACACAAGCCTCCGGATATACTTTCTCAAAATCCAGAATATTGCGGATGTTCGCGCCGCGGAATTTATAGATAGACTGGTCATCGTCACCTACTACGCAAAGGTTCCTGTATTTTGCAGCAAGCAGCCTGATTAGTTCAAACTGCGCAGTATTTGTATCCTGATATTCGTCTACCATAATATAGCGGAATCGCTCCTGATAAGAATCCAACACCCGCGCATCACTCTTAAACAGTTCCACAGTCTTCACAATCAAATCATCAAAATCAAGCGCATTATTTTTCCTTAGAGTAGCCTGATATTCTTTATAGGCTTTGGCAATCCTGCTGCCATAAAAATCGCCCATATTCTGCATTTCATATTCCACGGGAGAAATCAGTTCATCTTTGGCGGAAGAAATCGCACTTAGAATGGTACGCTCCTTTAACATTTTTGTATCAATGGACAACTTTTTACAAACTTCTTTAATGATGCCTTTCTGGTCATCCGTATCATAGATTGTAAAATTATTATCAAAACCGAGTCTATCAATATAACGCCGCAGAATCCGTACGCAGGTCGAGTGAAACGTAGAAACCCACACCTGCTCGGAACCGAAGCCGATAAGGTTGTTGACCCTCTCTCTCATCTCTCCCGCAGCTTTATTCGTAAACGTAATCGCCATAATATGATATGGTTCTACGCCCTCTTCTTTCATCAGATACGCTATCCGGTGTGTCAGGGCACGGGTCTTGCCGCTTCCTGCTCCAGCCAATACTAAAACCGGACCGGAAGTCGCAAAAACCGCTTTCTTTTGTTGTTCATTCAATGTATCGTAAATACTCATTCCGCTGCCTTTCCCGCACTCAAAAATAATAAGCCCGCTTTACAACGGGCTTAATGACCTAAAATAATTGATTCCCGCAATTCCCGCAAAACTTCGTGCCGCTTGTCGGTGTACCGCAGTTAGGACAGAATTTAGGAGCCGCTCCATTTGCCGTATTCATACCTGCACCGGCTGCATTTTGATTCTGGCTCATCTGATTCACCATCTGCTGCCCAAGCGCCATACCCATCTGCAAATTTACCATATCGGAAGCTACACCACCGCCGGCATGACCTTTGCCCATACTGTCTGCCGCCGCCATCTGCGTATATTTATTCATATCGCCTACCATAGACTGTGCAGCTGCTTTCTCCTGCATCTTCTTGATTTCTTCCGGATAAGAAAAGCTTTCGATGGTGAAATCGGTAATACCGATTCCCAGCTTTCGCATATCCATATCCAAATCGGACTCAATTCCTTTTGCTATGTTCCTTGCATCCGCCTGCAGGTTAAACATATCCCTGCCCTCTTTGGCAATCCAGCTCATTAAAAGCTGGTCGAGGCTTGCAATAATCCGCTCTTTGACATCATCCACCGTATAGGTCTGCCTGATGCCGGCAAGCTTATCAATCACAACCGCATGTTCTACAATTTTACAGTTAAATGTTCCGAATGCACGGATTGGCATGCCGCCCGGCAGTCCCGGTGCAGGAAGATTAATGGCATTCTTCGTGCCCCACTTTACAAGAAGCTCTTTCGTATTAATAAACAGTACTTCCGCTCTGAGAGGTGTATTAAATCCGAATTTAAAACTTTTTAAAGTCGTCAGGAAAGGAATGATATCCGACTCGATATCAAAACTTCCCTCGTCCTCAAAAATACCCTCTACAACGCCGTTATACATGAAAATGGCATCCTGTCCCGGACGGATAATCAGTTTCGATCCCTTCTTAATCTCCTGATTCTGCCATTTATAGAATAAGACGCCCTCTCTTGTTTCATTCCATTCCACTACATTGGAAAGCTGATTTGAAAATAAACCCATCTAAATGCCCATACCTTTCTATTTTCCCATTTCTGCCTTTAATGCCGCCAGTTCGTCATCTATAGCAGAAGACTGACCGCCCGCATCGTATTTCTTAGTCAGTGCATCAATATCGTTAGAAGCAGGCTTCGCGTTCAGTTCGTTCATAGCATCCGCCTCATCTAACATCTTATTGACTTTTTCTTCCATCCTGTCAAAAGCGGCAAGATTACTGCCTGCGCTTTCCAGACTGGAACCCATCTGATTCATTTTCTTCTGTGTCTCTGCGACTTTTACTTTTGCCTTTAACATTTCTCTTCTGCTCTTAAGCTCAGAAATATCGGACTCCAGTTTATCGTGCATCTGACGCATTTTTGCGGAATTACCACATGCCATCTCATAATCTTTTGCTAAAACTTCCCGTTTTTGTGTCAATTCTGCCTTTTTAGACAAAAACTGCCGCGCTTCATCGTCATTGCCGGCTGCAACTGCCTTTTTCGCATAATCTGCCATCTTGGTAATCTCGGCATCACAATCATCCAGTTTTCTTTTGGCGCTCTTTTCCTCCGCCATAATAGCCGCTGTCTCAGCTTTTACTTTCGCAAAATCCTGCTCTAAATTTCTCAAATACTGATCAATCATTTTCTCCGGATCCTCACAGCGGTCTAACAGTGCATTAAAATTAGCCGCCATAATGTCCTTAAATCTGGTAATTATTCCCATGTTACTTCCTCCTTGTTATTATAATATAGTTAACTGTAGTGGTTCAAACTCTCCGCCTGTTCGCTCAAATTTTCCACTAACTCCGTTACCTGAGTTACTATTCCGATATTTTCATCACTGATATTATATGTTTCATTGGAATGCGCAGATACCTCTTCCATAACTGCCGAAATCGTCTGGATACCTTCAATGATACCCGCATTTGCAGATTCCAGCTGGGAAACGACCGCTTCTAACATCTTACCCTGTTCGTCCGCATCCTGCGTACTTTCCGTAATCTTCTCAAAGCTGTTCGCTACCGTCACTGCCGACTCATTTTGCTTCGCATTATTATTCATAAGCTGTTCCACCGCATGGACCGCAATTGTAAGCTTATCGGAAACATTGTGGATAACATCTGTAATATTAACGGTTGCAGACTGCGTTTGGTTTGCCAGATTGGAAATCTCTGTTGCCACTACCGCAAATCCTTTTCCTGCTTCTCCGGCACGTGCCGCTTCAATGCTGGCATTTAAAGCAAGCAGACTGGTCTGGCTCGCTACATTCGTAATCAGTTCAATGATGGACTCCATATTCTTCATATACTCTTCCAATGCACTGATATCGGTAACAACTTCTTTTCCTGCGCTCTCGGAGGAATCCACTTGAGCAAGAAGAGTATCAAGGCTTCTCTTACCGTCTGCAATATCGCCTTTCGTCCGCTCCATACTGTCTGCAATATTTTTCGATACCGTACCTACCTGTTCTATATGTCTTTGAATCTCTTCCGTCTGTCCCAGCTGTTTCTGTATCGCGTTTGCCGTATCATTTGTACCGCCGGATACCTCCTGCATAGCGGTTCTCGTCTCCGAAACAGACTCTCCAAGGTTCTTCATATGTTCTCTCATATTAATAATGCCCTCCGACATACTGCCGGAAATACCCATAACATTATTTAACAGATTGGAAATATTCTCCTTTTCCTTGTTCAAATCATCCATCTTCATTCTGTTGATTTTAGCCATAACATCTGTAGCCATGCATAAAAAGACTGCTATAATCAGCATCACTATGACACGGATTTCATAAGTTGCCATCTCTTCCCCGACAATTCCAACGGTAACCGCCCGATAAATGGTATAAATAAGATTTGCAAGAAATCCGCCCGTTGAAATTATGATACAGTATCTCACATCGGAATATAGTATAATAATAAGATACATCGGAATTGCAAACGTAAACGCCGTAACATTAGTCGTTGTAAAAATAACAAAAACATAAAAAATACCGTAGCCAGTCCCCAGAACATGTTGTATTTTACTGTCTGCCGGATTTCTTTTATACAAAACCCACTCTATGACAGCCGGTGCTGCAGCAAGAATGGCAAAGACACTATAATACCCAATCGTCCTTGCTCCCTTTGCCACCTCCAATGCGTAAGAGGCCAATAATGCAATAACGATTACCGTATGGCAGAACACCGCTGTTCTGTTAATTTCTTTTCTTTCCCGCTCCATCGTTTATCCCTCACATTTGTAAAATTTTGTCCTGTATAGTATACCATAGAATAAATCCTCTACACAAGATACTTTTATGCGATAACACCAATAACAATTCCTATAATAATAATCGCTGCACACACAAGCTTATGCCCTGTATTTTTCTCACGGAAAAGGAAACGTCCTGCAAGAATTGTCACGACACAGCCAGCCTGTTTTAACAGCGTCATAACCGTAACTTTACTGCCCTCTATGCCGTTTGCCAAAAACAGCGCTCTGTCTGCGACTACAATCAAAATGCTTAAAATCCATATCCAGTAATTCTTCAGAATACTGCCCATATGTATCGGCGTGCGTGTCAGGATAATAAAAACAAGATACATAAGCGCTAAAAACAGCAAATACCAGAACTGTAACTGGGAGCTGTTTATATCTTTCATCAGAATCTTATCCAAAAGCCCCGAAACAGCATTGAACAGACAGGAGGCAAATGCCATAACTACTATCTTCGGCTCTACCCGCTCGCCATTTTCCGTCTGCTTTTTTAAAAGCATCTTATTTAACAGCATTTTTTTAGTAAACATACCCGGATGATATTTTAATAATAAAAGTCCAAATGAGACCAGAATTAACCCTGTCGTCTGCCACATGCCAAGCGTCTCCTGCAATACGATAACACCAAGCAGCGTGGCAAACAGCACCCTGGATAAATCCAGCACGCCATATAAACTAATCGGCATCCCCTTGATTGCCCGAAAACTGAATATCCATGCCAGAAAAATGACAAATGATTTCAAGGCAATATAAAAATAGTATTTCGACTCCAGCCCTACGGCATTTTTGGCATCAGGCAGAACGAATAAGAAAGCAAGCGCGGTGTATAAAAACAATACCTCTATCGTGGAATTTTTCTCCAATGCCTTCTTTTTTACGATTTCACGCACTCCTTTTAAAACACCGTAAAGAAGCGTCATCCATATCCACATCACTCTTAATACCTCTTTTCCTCTTCTGTTTATATCAGCCTATCTTTTTATAACATATCCTCCCATTTTGTGAAAGTAAAAAAATACTTATGGAACCAATTCGGCGCATATTTATATAATAAATTAAATATTTTAATAAAAATCTGTCTTACAGATACTGGAGGTATATGAAAAAGAAATTATGTTCTCTATTCCTTACAGCGCTGTGCGCAGTATCCTTATTATGCGGATGCGGCGCAGGTAAAGACAAAGGCCGGGCACAGTCTGGCAGCGCACAGCATAGCTCTGCAACGCCTGTTACGCTGAACGAAGTGGCACACTCTATTTTTTATGCACCTTTATATGTTGCAATCGAAGAAGGATATTTTGCCGAAGAAGGCATCGAACTTACCCTGATTACCGGATTCGGCGCTGATAAAACGATGACCGCACTCTTAACGGATGAAGCCGATATCGGTTTTATGGGAAGTGAAAGCACGATTTATACTTATATCGGAGGCGCATCTGACTATGCCGTCAACTTCGCACAGTTGACACAGCGGGCAGGCAATTTTCTGGTAGCAAGAGAACCGATTGAAAACTTTGACTGGAATATGTTAGCCGGTAAAAACGTTCTCGGCGGCAGAGCAGGTGGTATGCCTGAAATGGTATTTGAATATATTCTGAAAAAGAACGGCATTGACCCTGCTGCTGACCTGAATATCGACCAGAGTATCGATTTTGGCTCCACCGCAGCAGCATTTTCCGGCGGTCAGGGCGACTTTACGGTAGAATTTGAACCTCATGCCACCTCTTTGGAAAGTAAAGGCGATGGTTATGTCGTTGCTTCTCTGGGAGAAGATTCCGGCTATGTTCCCTATACGGCATTTTCCGCCAAGAAAAGCTATATAGAAGCACATCCCGAAGTCATTCAGTCATTCACTAACGCTCTCCAGAAAGGCATGGACTATGTACAGAGCCATTCCGCAGCCGAGATTGCCGCTGTGATTCAGCCTCAGTTTGCAGAAACCGATTTGGATACAATTACAACCATTGTAGAACGATATGCCGCGCAGGAAACATGGAAATCCGACCTGATTTTTGAAGAAAGCAGTTTTACATTACTGCAAAACATTCTGGAAGAGGCAGGAGAACTGGAAAAGCGCGTTCCTTATGAAGATTTGGTAGATACCTCCTTTGCCAAAGAAGCATCGAATTGACAAAAAACAGTCCGGTATGGAAATTCCCCTCTCCGGACTGTTTTTATTATTTCTGTTTTTTTTCATCTTTATCATTAAAACTGTCTATTAATTTTTCAATCAACAGCTTTTTCATATAAACATCAAAACTCAGCATACAGATAAAGGAAAATTTCTGCAAAAAATCCTGACTGTCTTTTGGCGCGTCTTTAAAAGTCTCTTCCGAAATATGAAACTTCTCTATAATATCTTTTTTCAGCACTTCCGTCTGTTCCTGTTCTAAGCCGAATACCGTCTCATAAATCGTTTCCAAATTAAAATCTTCTTTTGTATCAAAAAACTGTTCCGTAATCGGCTTTAGCAGTTCCTGAATATCACTAATAGATAATATTCCTTTATAATAGTAAATAAAAATCAGTAACAGCACATGCTCTCTGGAATATTTTTTCTTTTTCGGCGGCGGCAGAAGATCGTTTTTGGCATAATTATTGATCATCGTCTTTGTCAATATCTTATCTTCCCCCGGATGTCTGGTTGACTTTTTCAATCTGGATTCCATAAAAGTCGTAACCTGATCCATATATAAATCAATATTGGGGATATCCTCAGCCTTAATATAGGCGATTCTGTCCAAACTTCCCAATATGCTGTTAAGCAAGTCCTCTGTTTTAATTGTCATATCCTACCTCGGTTCCTTTTTAGCATATTATATAGTTTTTATTACTAC
>CAZKOR010000103.1:0-12709 GCA_964554405.1 uncultured Bacteroides sp.
TTTTCTACTTTATTATATTCATGATAACTGGTCATAGAAGTTTTTATTTCAAAATGATTTAACAGCTTGATACTGTTACGCGTATCTTCCGCAGCAATAATATCGACTTCTTTTAGTGTTTCTATCACCCGCGGTGTCATATCTCCCAGATTTCCTATCGGAGTTGCACACAAATATAAAGTTCCCGCCATTTAATTCCCTGCCTCTTCTTCCGATACAGTCTCTTCTACCAACTCTGCATCCTCATTTACAGGCTCCGGTCCCTTTTCCGTCCAATAAGGAAGCAGCGCCTCTTTTGTATAATTCATCTTGGCATTCCAGAGAATCCATTCCTCATATCCCGCATCATAAACAGCCTGAATCTGCGCCCTGACTTCATCCGCCCCGTAGGAAATATAATCTCTTAGCCAGGATGCCGTAAAATCCTGAATCCACACCCGCACGTCTGCGATTTGTTCATCTGTCTCTAATTTTTCCTTAGAAATGTTCATTGCCTGATAGACCGTATCATATGGCGCTTTGTCAGGAACTTCTATATTATACACGCCATTGCTGTAATGTGAAGGATATACCATCGGACAGATATAATCCAGATGCGCTGCCATATCCCGATAATTCTGCCCTACAATTTCCCTATCGCTCTCATTATCTATAATCGTGCCGAATACATCCGCAGAAACCACTACACCGAGCGGATGCAGTGTCTCATACGCATATTCGGTAAATTCCGTTATTGCCTCTTCCTTTGTCTTTGTTTCGGCTTCCTCACCATAATCTATATCATCTGCATTGACATCCGTGGAAAAACGAATGTAGTCAAATTGAATCTCATCAAATCCTGCTTCCGCTGCCTGCGTCCCGATTTCCATCAAATAATCCCATACTTCTTTCTTGTATGGATTTACCCATGCTTCTTTATTTTTATCCCTGAAAACCTCTCCCGATTTCGTTTTCAGACTCAATTCCGGCTTTTTCTCTGCTAAATAAGGGTCTTTGAAAGCAACAATCCGGGCAATCAGATAAATATCTTTCTCGTGCAGTTTTTCCACCAACTCATCAATGTCCCTTATGTAACGCACCCCGGATTCGATTTCCAGAACCATATCGCTCTGCATTTTGTAAGTCACTGCGCCCTCATCATTTTTGATATCAATAACCATTGTATTTAACTCTGTTTCTTCTACAAGGGCAATCAGCTCGTCCATCTTTTCTGTTCCGGCAATCGGTCCTGTCACATAAATTCCTTTTACTTTGACAGGTTCTTTTATAACAACCTCTTCTTCCGGCTCTTCCTGTTCATCTGCCTGTACTTCATCGACATTAGCCGCCGTCTCCGTTTCCACACTGCCGTCATCCGAAAGCACATCTTCTGCATCCGAAGGCACATCTTCTGTATCTGAAATGACATCCTCCGACAATGCCGTCTCATCCTGCCTGCCGCATCCCACTAGCATAAGAGAAAGCAACAGGAAAAGTATTTTCTTTTTAATATCCATAAATCTCATAAATCTCCGGCATATAAACTCCCGGCTCCTTATAAATAATCAGCGGTTTTTCCACTCTCATCCGGGGTTTCCCGCCGCGGTTTGCTTCTATCAGCACCATATTGGGTTCCTTATCGATAAAGGGATGAACCATCTGCATCCGCTTCGGCTCCAGTTTGTACTGATGCAGGAGTACCATAATCTCCGCCAGTCGAAACGGTCTGTGTACCATAAAAAAATTCCCGCCCGGCTTTAATAATACGGCCGCCTGTGCAATCACATCCTCTAGCGTACATAAAATTTCATGCCTTGCAATCGCTTTTGCATCCTCCGGATTCACCAGTCCGTGCTGTCCTATCATATAAGGCGGATTACAGGTAATCACATCAAAAGAAGCAGCGTCAAATAAACTACCTGCCTCTTTGATATCTCCCGTTACAATCGTAATTTTCTCTTCCAGACCATTCAGCGCCACACTGCGCCTTGCCATCTCGGCGCTTTCCTCCTGAATTTCCAGACCAACAAAACGAGATGCTTCCGTTTTTGCTTCCATCAAAATCGGAATAATGCCTGTGCCGGTTCCCATGTCCAAAACGGTATTTCCTTTTTTCGCTCTGGCAAATCCGGAAAGCAGAACCGCATCCATGCCGAAACAAAATTTAGCCGGATTCTGAATAATCCGATAACCGTTACGCTGCAGTTCATCTATTCTCTCATTATCTTTCATTTTAATTATCATCCAGCTTGGAAGTATTATCCTCTAATTTCGCCAACTCTTTCAGTTCTTCCTCATTCACTTCTACTTTTTGATTCTTATGGTGTTTTCTCTTAAAGCGAAGCTCATCTACTTTATATTCCTGGATTTCTTTCTCATCATCCACATCGACAATGACTTTGACTAACTGACGCAGCACATTAACGCTGTGTACTTCGCCTTTTAATCCATTCGCTGTTGTTACAAAATCACCCACATTCGGCAGCTTTCTGTTTAACTCTTCATATGTTTCCTCTTCATGATTCAGACAGCACATCAATCTGCCGCATACTCCCGAAATTTTCGTCGGATTTAAAGACAGATTCTGCTCCTTTGCCATCTTAATCGATACCGGAACAAACTCGGACAAATGCGTATGACAGCAAAGCGGTCTGCCGCAGATGCCGATTCCTCCTACAATCTTCGTCTCGTCACGAACGCCAATCTGACGAAGTTCAATACGGGTTTTAAAGACTGATGCCAAATCTTTTACCAGTTCTCTAAAATCAATACGACCGTCGGCAGTAAAATAAAATAAGACTTTGTTATTATCAAATGTATATTCCGCATCAATCAATTTCATCGGCAGTTCATGTTTTTTGATTTTTTCCAAACATATCTGAAAAGCATCTTTTTCTTTTAGTTTATTCGCTGCCTCCTGCTCATCATCTTTCGTCGTCGCTACACGCAAAACAGCTTTCAAAGGCTGTACCACTTTTTCGTCTTCGACTTCTCTCGGTTCTCCTACAACTGTTCCGTATTCAATACCTCTTGCCGTTTCAACGATAACATGATCGCCTTTCTTTATCTCTAACGTACCGGGGTCAAAATAATATATTTTCCCCGCAGTACGAAAACGTACGCCTATTACTTTTATCATAATTCATCCACCATACCTTTCTCTCAGCCTGCGACATTTGCGCCATATGCGCAAATTCGCGGTTGAAAAATCAACGATTTTTCAACCTTGCCTCCATTCCCGTATCCGGGTCTTTTTTATTTAATTCTCCTGAATTGTCAAAAGAAGCAGTTCCATTGTCAGGTCGAAATTAACATTGGCATCCAGACGTCTCTTCGCCTGCTGCAATGCTTTCACAATCGTTTCAATTCCCTCATATGTGCTTCTGTCAGCCACTTTACGAATATACTGTATTTCATCTTTAAAAATCAGGCTGTTGGCATCCTTGGTTGCCTTAAATAACAGCACATCCCGATACCAGACAGATAGTATGTCCAGATAATCCGTAACATCAAATTTATATTCGGAAATCTTCTTAATCGCTTTTACAACTTCGCTGATTTCCATATCATTAATATATTTTACTAGTGTAACAGCTTCTTCCTTGACTTTCTCAAACTCTTCACTGGTCGCAAGCATCTTTGCCTTCCCGATATTTCCTCTGGCAAAGGCAACACAGATATTTGCCTTGTAATCAGGAACCGCCAGATCCTCCATCAGATATTTTTTAACTTTATTATCCGCAACCGGCTTCATATTCAGAACAACACACCGGCTTAAAATAGTCGGCAGAAGAGAGTCCACATTTGCTGTCAGAATCAAAATGACAGCGTACTCCGGCGGCTCCTCCAGCGTCTTTAACAGCGCATTCTGCGCCTGTACCGTCATTTTTTCCCCCTCATTCATAATATAAACCTTACGTGGGCTGCTATATGGCTTGATGGCAATATCGTTATTAATCTGTGCCCTGATATCTTCCACGCCAATCGTATTTGGTTTGTCATGGGATACAAAAATAATATCCGGCTGGTTGCCGCTTCCCGCCTGCTTACAGGAATGGCATTCCCCGCATGGTTCCACACCGTCCCTTTCACACTGTAAAGCTGTGGCAAAAACTTTTGCAATAAATTCTTTGCCGGAGCTTCTCTCTCCGTTAATGATATATGCGTGTGATACTTTATTCATAGAAATAGCATTCTGTAAATGTTCTTTTAATTGTTCCTGTCCGATAATATCTGTAAATTTCGCCATGACTAGCCTCCCCTACGTGAAAATATCCAGAAGTAATCCCCTTATCTCTCCGATTTTGCTTAAAATAGCTAAATGATCCTGCTCATCTTTTACAAGTTCCTGCGCCAGTTCGTCCAGATTCTGGTCCACGAGACGAATAATACCATAGACGCGATGCCGTCCTTTCCTGTCCAGAAAGTTCTCTCTGGAAAAAGCGTGGGAACGGTTTACAATTTCATTTAAGAAGTCTTTGACAAGGGCTCTGTATCGTCTCATATCTTTGATATCCCGATGTTTAGCAAGTTTATCCCCTTGTCTGGTAATTTCCTCCATCATTTGCGCCAGCGCGTTTTGCAAATCCTGTTCCTCTATCCTGCTGACCAATGTAAATTTAAAAGAACCATCCGTTTCCTGCACTTGCTGCGTTTGTTCCACCGGCATAGGCTGTTGTATTTGATTTACTTTGATATCCACTTACATCCTCCATGCGCATCTTATGCGCCGCACTTTTTTAAATATGCGATAATCTTTGACAAACACTGGTCCAGCTCATCGTTATAAAACGTCTCTGTTATGCCTGCTGCCGCCATCTTTTCCGGCGAAAAATCTTCCGCATCCGCCAGAAAACGCCTGCACATTTCCTCATAGCGGGGCGCAGTCTGTGTCTTTTCCCTATCCAATGCCCTCTGCAGACGAACACCGTCATCCAACTCAATCATAACCGGAAGCACTTTATCTTCGCCATAAAACTTTCTTATCTGTTCATAAGCATCCAATGTCCCAATCATCAGATATGACTGTTTGGATAAATCAATCGCTTTATCCGCAACGGTAAAATACCTCCATATGCCATGACAGGTATGATACACCCTTGCTTCAATCACATTTCTTTCGTCTGCATACTTTTGATATTCTGCGTCTTCTATAAAATGGTATTCTACACCATCCTGTTCTCCGGCACGGATTGGTCTTGTTGTGTACGGCACAATTTTTTGTAAACTGACGGCATTCTGCTCTAACAGTTTTTTATAAACCGTATCTTTCCCTGATGAACTTTTCCCCATCAGACACACTATTTTCCCCATATGAATAATATGCCTTCCTCCAGCGTCAAAATTAATTCCCATGTGAAGCTTTAGAAGTTCTTGACGAGACAGCTAAGTCTGAGAATCAGGCTTTTGCTGTCTGAGTCTTAGAACTTCTCTTCACATTATTATAATGCCATATTTCTGTAGGAATTTCAATTTTATTCCATAAATTCAACAAATTATCACTGTCCCGGTCTCTGATACTCCCTGAACATGTAATCCCAGCCGCTGATATTCCTGAATCTGTCCAATCAAGTTTACGTCTATTACTTCCCCGGGAACCAGAAGCGGTATTCCGGGCGGATAGAGATTGATAAAATCTCCCGCGACTTCTCCCTCTGCTTCCGAAAGCGGCACTTCTCTGTCGTTTTTCGTATTATCGAGCGCTTCTGCTATAGACATTCTAACGGCAGGAAGCGTTCCACATTGTATGCTTTGGTTGTTCCTTGCGGTAAGCGGAATCATATCTGCATCCTCTTCTATCCTATCATCAATCCACCGCAATGCATCAGCCAATCTCTGCCAACCTTCTTCTTCATCTGCAATCGTCATCATTGCCAGCACATAACTGTCTGCCGCCATTTCCATCTGCAAATGAAATTCATCCCGCAGAATATCATATAAATACTGTCCGCTCATTCGCTTTCCATCCGACAGGACGCCCGAAATAACAAGTTTTCCAATATCCCATGCCGTAAACTGATATTTTTCTTTTGCAATTATATCCTCTCTTCCGATACGAATATACCGACACGACTTCATCTGCCCGATAAAGTTTTTATAATTTTTTTCCAATTTTTGAAAAGATATGGCAGCATGTTCTTCCATATAAAAAATGCAGGCATCCATACTCGCCATCAATACATATGACGGACTGCTTGATTGATAAATGCCCAAATATCTGCGCAGTTTCTTACGATTCACACGATACCCGTTTACATGCAATAACGCTGTCTGTGTCATGGCAGGCAGTGTCTTATGCAGACTGTGTATCACGATATCCGCACCCCGTTTTACCGCATTTTCCGGCATATTGTCTGCCAGGCCGAAATGCGCCCCATGCGCCTCATCCACAATCAGAATTTTATCTTTTTTATGAACGATTTCACTGATGGTTTTAATATCCGATACGATTCCCTCATAGGTCGGTGAAGTTATCACAACAGCCCTGCATTCCGGATACTGCTCCAATGCTTTTTCCACATCTGCGGGACTGACCGCGTCTGAAATACCATATTCTGCAATCCGCTTCGGATATAAATACCGCATTTGAAGTTCCTGTAAAAATGCCGCATGATAGACTGACTTATGACAATTTCTTGCCATTAAAATACTGTCATGCCTGTCTGTTGCCGCCGAAACAGCAGCTAAAATCCCACAGGTACTTCCATTGACAAGGAAAAAAGTCTCTTCTGCGCCATACAATTTCGCAGCTCTTTCCTGCGCCTGTTTTAATATGCCCTCCGGACAATGCAGATTGTCAAATCCGTCTATCTCCGTAATATCTATTTTGAAAGTCTCTGACAGCGCATATGGAATACCCATGCTGTTATTCCGTTTATGCCCCGGCATATGATACGGATAAAAATCACTCTGTCCATATGCGGCAAGTTTATCATAAAGTGTCTGCGGCTGCGCCTTCTGTTTCAAATCTTTCATGCTGATTTCCTGCGTTTTCCATGTCCTTTATGAAATCCAAGCGTTTCCATCAGGGAACAATATTTATCAGCCGCCGTAACGGTCCACGCTTCCCTGCACATAGGCGGCACGATGGTAAGCGGCCACATATGCTTCTTTATAATATCGCGCTGTCTGTCCGTTAACTCGTACTCTTTATCTGCATTTCGCAGCGCGGTATTCGGATGATGGAAACCATGCAGTCTCTGTCTGTTAGCAAGATATTCCTTGTCGTGCCAGTCATAGAGAAAATAGTCATGCAGCAAAGAACCGCGTATTAAATCCTTTTCGTTGCAATGCAGACCCATTTTTTTATTTAAAATCAGACTGTGTCTCGCCACACTCAAGCAGTGGTCGTTGACTGTCATGCTCCCATGCTGAATATGTTCCTTTGTTTTTCTGAAATTATCGGAATGAATAATGTCATCGCCATATTGTTTTAATAAATTATGAATTCTACGATGACGCTCATAAAGTTTCCTGAATCGCTCTGCGCGATGCTGTGCTATTTTTTCGGAAATTTTCATTTTAATCCCCCATTCACACTATTAACTTTCTATCAGGTCATGCAAAACTGCCGCACGGTGCTCCCATGTATGTGCCGCATTCGCCATTTCATAACCACAGTCAATTATCTCCTGCAGTTTCGGCGGATTAGACAATAACTGATGCACCATATCCGGCAATGCTTCTATGTTTGCTGTAGAATATATTTTACAATTTTCCTCATCTTTCAGAATTTCGTCCAGATAGACGCTGCTGTCCGTCAGGCACAATGCGCCGTTGAGCATGGAATTAAAAATTCTGTCATGTGCACCGTCCCGAAACCAGGGCATTACGTTTAAAGATATTTTGCTCTGGCACAATTTTTTCAAGCATCCTACGGAATCCAGACCGTTGCCATCAATTATATTTTCAGGCTTTTTACATTCCAGCTTCTCCCATCCGCTGCCGAAAACGTGTACTTTTACTCCTGCATCCGCAAGCGCTGCAACCGCCTGCCCTCTTGTCATAAAGCGGACATATAAATCGATAAATGTCAGCTTACTCATTACTTTTTTCAATTCCTCTTCCGTCACTTCCGGAATCTCTCTGCGGATATGCTCTTCCGCCACATCCTCCACTGTCCGCATCGGATCAGCAAGCAAATCGTCGATCATACCATAATAAAATGCCGTATATTCATCATCAATTCTCGTAATATACTTTTCAAACTGTGACGGCGGCGTATAATTGCCCACCATCGTCACGTCATATCTGCGGTACTGTGCCGGAACATAAGAACGGTTAGGATTAAGCTGCGTTCCCGCAAGCGGCAGAAACGGTCCTCTCCTGATATCCGGGAAAAAACGCTGCATATATTTTTCGTGGTTTCTGTCGATGCTGATATGGTGATAATCTTTTGGATGCTTTTCCAGAAAATGATGATAGTACATCGGATGATCCACGACAATATTATAACTTGGTATCTGTAACGCATCCCACATCATTCTGTCATTTTCATCCAGGAAAAAATCTTCTCCGCTCATTCCATGAAAGTTAAAATTCACCAGTACAGTATTCCCTTTTTCAAAAAAGCGGAAAAACTTCTCCGTACTATCCCATGGTCTGCTCAAATCAAATATAAATGTCTGATGTCCCATCTTCTGAAAGGCTTCTGACAATTGTATGGAAAAATATCCCTGTGTCTCAATATCGCCCTCAAAAAGCATTATCTTTTTCATATGAAATCTATCCTCTAATCATTTTACCAAATCTATTTTTATGTTATCATATTTCAACATAAATTCCTACAGGAAAAATATTTATACATTGGCAGTACGCTCTGTTTTTGATATAATGTACATAGCTATCGCACGATAAACGGAGTTAAAACAAATGAAAAAGAAAATAAAGATACAGCATATTTATATTATTTTTTTAACCATTAATATTCTCATGTTAATTGCGGGTATATTTTTTGTGAAACCAAACCGTTTTAATCTTGGTGAATCTATTGAATACACTGAGATTACTCCGGTAAATTATGAAAAAACAGATGACGGAAAACGACAATATACATTTGCTGTGACTTCAAACGGTCTGGATTCTTATCTGATGTTTTATACCAAGCATCAGGATATCTGGATGTATGCAGATGGTGAACTTATCTATTCCCAGAACAGAATTGATACCATTTTCGGTCACTCCGTCGGCTCCATCTGGAATCTCGTGGCATTTCCGTCAGATACGAAAGAAATAGTCATAGCATTGAAAGCAGTTTATTCTTCAGGGGAGAAGCAGGAGTTTACCTTTTATCAGGGTAACGGCGTTGCCATGTTCCGCCAGATGATTCATGAGTCCTTATTTTCCATGGGTATCTGCGCAATCATTATCATGCTGGGCATATTTATGATAATCTACTGGATTATTGTCTGCAGAAAGACAAGACTCGCACAGGATATGCTCTATATGGGAATTTTCGTATCCCTTTTGGGCATGTGGCTGTTCGGAGAAGAAACCGGCGTCTCTATCATATTTGAAAACCGCCCGTATGCTTCTTTCCTTGCTTATACACTGTTAATGCTTATGGGCATTTCTTTCCCGATTTTTACAAATTTTTTTCTTGGCGCAGAAGACCGTTATATACATAAAATTTTGGTTGCATACAGTTTTACGGCAATGATTGTTTCCATCGTTCTGCAATGCCTGAATATTGCGGATTTCAAACAGACTGTAATACTTTCCCATATTTGTCTTGTATGCGGCCTGTTGTATCTTCTGGTCGTCATATGCGATAAACTTCGAAAAAGAAAAGGTATTCGGAGAGTCCGTCTGAATTTAATTGGACTGCTTGTTCTTATCTCTGCAACCGGAATCGAATTAATTGCTTATTATAAACAGATTCAAGGACTGCAGGCATTTGGTGTGCTTGGATTCCTTGTTTATATTATTATCCTTGGTCTGGAGGTAAGCGCCAGCGCTTCCGATACCATTTCTGAGGGACATAAAGCTGAAATCTACAAAGGTCTTGCCGAAAAAGATATTTTAACCAAATGTTATAATCGTAACGCTTACAATGAAGATATTAAACAGAAGATTTCCGATGACAGCACCTATCTTGTTATGTTTGATTTGAATGACCTGAAAAAATGTAATGATATTCTCGGACATATTGAGGGCGACCGCTATCTGACAGATTCCGCCAATCTGATTCAGAAAATATTTGGCAGATATGGAAAAATATATCGAATCGGCGGCGATGAATTCTGCATTATTATGAAAAACACTTCTGAAGACAAAATAAGTTCTTTGATACAACAGCTTGTGCAGGATGAAACGGCTTATAATAAGCAATCACAAACCGTTCATATGCAGATTGCTTCCGGTTATGCCAGATATGATGCCGGGCAGGATACTGACCTTGATCAGACCAGATGCCGGGCGGATGTATTAATGTATGAAAATAAAAAACAGCTAAAAGCTGCGGAAAATAAATAAAACAGGAGATGAAACTAATAACAGATGAAAGAAAAGATAACACTGCAAAACGTATATATTTTATTCCTATGCATCCATATCGTCATGTTTATTATCGGAGGATTTTCTATTCATGAAAATACCTTTAATCTCGGCGAAGAAACTTCCTATACGGAAATACTGCCTATACAACATGACGTAATCTCCAACAATGAAAAAGTCGGCATAGCTGACTCGGAAGCACAGGAATACATTTTTTCTGTTAAGAATCAATATATGAACTCCTACCTGATGTTTTACACAAACCATCAGGAAGTTTTCGTATCGGCAGATGATGAACTTATCTATACACGGACAAAAGCGGATTCTATTTTTGGACATACTACCGGTGCGGTATGGAATCTGGTCGAGTTTCCATCTGACGCCCAAAAAATCTCAGTAATTATAAAAGCCATTTATCCGTCAGGTCGTTCCGATGAACATACTTTTTATCAGGGAAATGGTGTTGCTATGCTGCGCGAACTGCTTCATCAGTCCTTTGTTTCCATGTTCATATGTTTCATCCTTGTTTTATCCGGTATTTGTATGATTCTATACTGGATGGTGTTCTGCCAGAAAGCACGAATTGCCAAAGAACTGCTTTATATGGGAATTTTGGTACTGCTTATTGGGGCATGGGCATTTACCGAAGAGCAGATAGTCATGATTATGTTTTCCAACAGAGTATATGCTTCTTATATTACATACGTCCTGCTCATGCTGATAGGTGTTACTTTTATGCTCTTTACGAAATATTATCTTGTAGTAAAAGAGCGCCTTTTCCACAAATTTATGGCGTTTCTCGCCTTTGGAAGCATGCCTTTTATGATGCTTCTTCAGGCATTCAATATTGCAGACTTTAAAGAAACCGTTCTGCTAATCCATATTGTCCTTGTATGCGACCTGCTCACCTTCCTGTTCTGCATCGTGGATAAAACACGCAAAAGGAAAAACAAAAAGAATGTTAAACTCAATATCATTGGTTTAATTGTTTTGGCAGCTGCTGTAGGGGTTGAACTGTACGCTTACTACACACAGCATGGAAACGCACAGCTGTTTGGTATGCTTGGGCTCCTTGCTTACATTATTATCCTTGGTCTGGAAGTCGGCTCCAATGCCTATGACAAAATTGCGGAAATCCGAAAAGCGGAAATCTATAAAGAACTTGCTGAAAAAGATATTCTGACACAGTGCTATAACCGCAATGCTTATAATGACGCAGTGCAGAAACACTCTTCCGAGCAGAATATCTATATCGTCATGCTGGATTTAAATAACTTGAAAAAATGCAACGATACATTAGGGCATATGGAAGGTGACCGTTATCTGACAGATTCCGCTGAACTTATCAAAAGAATATTCAGTAACTACGGTAAAGTATACCGTATCGGCGGCGATGAATTCTGCGTTATTATGGAAAACACTTCCGACAATGAAATACGCGGACTAATTCGACAACTTCGCCAAGAGGAAGACCTCTACAACGAAAAATCGAAAACTGTCTATATGCAGATTGCTTCCGGTTATGCCAAATATGATGCAAAAGAAGATGCTGACCTTGACCAGACGAGATGCCGGGCAGATATGCTGATGTATGAGAATAAGAAAGAGTTGAAAGCAAGAAAAGGTTAAAAATTTATTACCAAGGGGAGACCGTCATTTTAATGAAAAAGAAGCGTTTAGTCATCATTTTCCTATTGTTTATGTTTTTACCTTCCGTAGAAATGGGCATCTTTTTTACACCGATATTGCGTAATATGGATCCAGGCTTAGGTTCCATCTTTGAACTTACTACAGTAGGAACCATCGGAATTACTTTTCTATTATTGTTTTTTCCGATGATTGCAATTATAATATTTTTTATTCGTCTTAGGTCGTGCATAAAAAAGCGTGGCAATATGAAAGAACTTCGCTTTGATTGTATTTGTGCATTAATTGGTATAGGTATAGGTATTGCGAAAATCTATCTTTTAAAGAATAATATGACTTTTTTTATTAGTGCAAGGATAACGGCTTTCCTAATTGACTGTTTTGACTGGATGCAAATAGCATGGTGAAAAAAGAGAGACGATAGTCTCTCTTTCATATTTCACTCTTTGATTTCTTAATGAGCCACTGGGGATATCAACAGGGGTTCGAATCCCCATTCCCACTTTTATGTCTTTCTAATGAGCCACTGGGGATTCGAACCCCAGACAACTTGATTAAAAGTCAAGTGCTCTACCACCTGAGCTAGTGG
>CAZKOR010000104.1:0-10043 GCA_964554405.1 uncultured Bacteroides sp.
CGTACACTTGCAGTAAAAACATTCCGTGCCTTAGACTGCAACGGTGTGTCCAGAATTGATTTTATGATTGATAAAGATACAAATAAAGTATATGTGAATGAAATCAATTCCATTCCGGGCTCCCTTGCTTTCTATTTATGGGAAGCTGTGGGGAAACCATACGCAGAACTGCTGGATGATATGGTGAAGCTTGCACTGAAGCGGGAAAGGGAAGAGAATAATCTTCTGACTTCTTTTGAAAGTAATATTTTGCAAAATGCCAGTCTGTCCGGCGCTAAAGGCGTTAAAAAATAGGATGCAAAAAATAATGTAGAAAATAAAAAGATTTAGGTATAAACTCCCACCATTTACAGATACTACTAGCACGGCTTATATAAAATACGATTAGAGTAAATGGAGGTTTATCATATGAAAGCAACAGGAATTGTTAGAAGAATAGATGACTTGGGACGTATTGTTATCCCAAAGGAGATCCGCCGGACGCTGCGGATTAGGGAAGCCGATCCGCTTGAAATCTATACCGACAGAGAGGGAGAGATTATATTAAAAAAATATTCCCCGATTGGAGAAATGGGAACATTTGCCAAACAATATGCGGAAAGCATGGCACAGGTGTCCGGTCATATTGCAATGATATCTGACAGGGATCAGTTTATTGCTGTTTCCGGAGGCATGAAAAATGTTTTAGGAAAATCTATCAGCAGAGATTTGGAAGAAAAAATTAATAACAGAGAGAGCGTAGTAGCAACAAAAGGAGACAGGAATTTTATTCCGGTCTGTCATGAAGCCGGTGAGGATTATCACCATGAGGCAATCAGTCCTATTATTTGTGAAGGTGACGTGATTGGCGCCGTCATTTTGCTTGAAATGGATAATAAGTCTAAAATGGGCGAAGTGGAGCAGAAACTGATTCAGTCTGCGGCAGGGTTTCTGGGTAGACAGATGGAACAATAAAAAGGCAAATTTTGCCTGCAAAAAGAACTTCTATGATGGTAGAGAACACCATCTTAGAAGTTCTAAGTTTTACCTGACAGAAACACCCTAAAAGGGTATTTCTGTCGATGTAGAATTCATATAAAGTAATCAATAGTATCCTCAGGGAGGAGGCGGGTATCGGTGTTAAAAACGATAACGGCCTCCCGGGTATCATGAGGTCCCATTTCGTAAAAACCTTCTGTGGTACGGTTTAGGCGTTCTATGGAAACCAGACGGTTTGCGCGCTTAGGTTGATTGTTTATAAAGGTGATGCCTGGTTCGGAATATTCTTCGCTGAGCTCAGGGTCATCTTCCTCCTCATAGTAAGGGTCGAAAATGTATAAATTGTCTCCTTTAATACCTGTCAGCAATACATAATGGGGGACTTCCAGATACAGACGCAGTACAACAACACCGCCCTGCTGCAGGGCACATATAATTTTGCTTGTCTGACTGATATGTACATTTTCTCCGGATAAAAACTCACAGGAAATCGGAAACTTTTTCATCCGTCCAAATTGGTTCATCCAATTTGCAAGAAACATCATAGCGGTGGCAGAAGTGCCGAGTTTTCCGACTTCGCCTTTTTCATTATAAGAATCCAGACAGTAGAGCATAATGTATTTAATAATATCAGGATAGATATCTTCTCTTTCAAAAAGATAGCGGACTGCATTCGTAAGCGTAACCGGACCGCAGTCATATTCGCTGGACTGGTAATTGAGCAAATTCTTCATGTTGAATCTATGCTCCTTTCTCATACGTTCATAAAATCTAAAGGAACCACAAAAGTGATTGTAATATACAACGTATTAATTTTTTTGTCAAGAATATGTACTTTTTTATAAAAGGTTATTGACAATAGAAGTTTCTGGGAATATACTTTAACACAGTTCCTAGTTGAATACTAGGAAATGAGAGGAAAGTGTGAAAATAAATTTTCACACGCGAATTTGCGCTTTCAGCCCAAATATCGCGGGCTGAGCAAGAATGGAGGGTAATTATGAAAAAGCGATTTAGTAAAGTTATCAGTATGGCGCTTGTTGTTGCAATGCTGTTTGCAGTGACCGGATGCGGCTCAGCGAATGAGCAGGGAAATACATCCGTAAATGATGCGGCAGGTGCGCAGACAGACAATACGGCTGCTTCTGCAACAGATAATGCCGGGAATGCTTCATCTGGTGAAAGCAGTGATTCTTCCGGCGGAAAAATTGTGAATATCGGTATTACAGATTCTTTGGGGGGTATCAATCCTTTGACGATTGACCAGACATGGGTGAATAAATACTCGGTCGGATTGGAATTCCTTCCTTTGGTGGAGTTGGATGAGAACCTGAATTTCCAGCCTATGCTGGCGGATTCTGTTACAACGGAAGATAATATGAATTTTATTGTTCATATTGATGAGAATGCAACATGGTCAGATGGCACGCCGGTTACGGCAGAGGATGTTGAATTTACATTTCGCCGTTTGGCGAGTCCTGTCATAGCTAACGCGACTTTGATGCTCTATGCGTTTGAAGGCGTAAATGATGACGGATTCGTAGAAGAAGGTGCGGAGAGCGTAGCGGGTGTACAGATTCTGGACGAAAAGACAGTACAGTTTACGACAAAATATCCGATAGCTCTGACAACATTTGAAAATACTTATGCTTTTTATATTCATACATTGCCCAAACATGTATTAGAGGGGTACAGTGAGACGGAGCTTTCTACTTTAGACTGGTTTAATCATCCTGATGTTATCAGCGGTCCTTACAGAGTGACGGATTATGACGTTGACCATTATATTTCTTATACAGCCAATGAGAATTACTGGAAGGGTGCACCGAAGATTGATAAGTTAAATTTCCGGATTTTAGATTCCAGTCAGATTTATGCAGGACTGCAGTCCGGGGAAATTGATGTGACACATCATACTATGACTGCAATTCCGCAGGAGGATTATGAAAATATTGAGGCACTGGATAATGTTGATGTTGTGTATGGTGCGCCAATTACGAATCAGTCTGTTTTTATCCAGACGGCAAATATTCCGGATGTAAGAGTGCGTCAGGCGCTTGTATATGCCATTGACAGAAATCAGATTCTTGATCAGTTGATGAAAGGGCATGGAGAAGTTGTGGATGGTTTCCTTTCCTCTGCCGGACCGTTCTATGATGAAACGATTACACCGATTCCATACGACCCGAAGAAAGCAAAAGAATTATTAGAAGAAGCCGGATGGGATGGCTCTCAGACATTGCGTTTTTATGTTAATTCCGGTGACGGAACATTTGTCAATGCAGCACAGGTTATGGCAGCACAGTGGGCAGCAGTAGGAATTAAGGTGGAAATACAGACAGTTGATTTAGCAGCGTTAATGACGCTTGCAGGTTCGATGGATTATGATTTCTTTGCAGTGCAGTATACTTATGCACCGGTTGATCCCTATCCTGATATTGCATGGCTGCTTGGCGGTGAAGGAAGCTGGACCGGATATGGTGATGATGAAATTAATGCAGCATTGGAATCCACTCAGACTGCCGGCAGTATTGAAGAAATGAAAGATTTTTATTCTATTGTCGATAGAAAAGTGCAGGAGGATGTACCTATGTTTTCCGCCTACATTATCAGCGCACAGGGGGCTGTCAGCAAAAGACTGACAGGAGTTAATGCGAATGTCTACGGATTCTTTATCAATGTGCAGGAATGGGATATTGCAGAGTAACTTGCATAATGCAGGAGAGACTTGCATAATGCAGGAGAGACTTGCATAATGCAGAAAGAACTTGCATTGCAGGAGAGACTTGCATACAAGAAGTATGAATGATAATATAAATAGACAATAAGTGCAATACCACAGATGGCATCAGACCGTCTGTGGTATTTGTTGCAGTACAGCGCAGAGAAAATAGGAAAATGATCAGCGGGGAAAAATTATGTCACATTTGCTGGAAGTCAATGGACTTACAACGGTTTTTAAAGGAGATTACGGAACAAATACAAGCGTAGACCATATCCAATTTTATGTGGATAAGGGGGAGACTGTCTGTATTGTAGGAGAGTCCGGCTGTGGGAAAAGCGTTACATCGCTTTCCATTATGGGGTTGTTAGCCAGAGATGGAAAGGTAACGGACGGAACTGTTTTATTTGATGGACAGAATCTGTTTGAAATGACAGATAAAGAATTAGATGCAATCAGGGGAAATCAGATGACGATGATTTTTCAGGACCCGCTTACTTCTTTGAATCCTGTTTTTACGATAGGAAGCCAGATTACGGAGAGTATCAGAACACATATGGGGTTTTCCAGAGCTGAAGCGGAAAAAAGGGCGGAAATGCTTCTTGTAAAAGTCGGTATGCCGGATGCAAAGCGTACGATGAAAAAATTTCCGCATACTCTTTCCGGTGGTATGAGACAGAGAGCCATGATCGCTATGGCACTGTCCTGTAATCCAAGACTTTTAATTGCGGATGAACCTACTACCGCATTGGACGTTACGATTCAGGCACAGATTATGAAGCTGTTAAAAGAATTGCAGCAGGAAAACGGGATGGCAGTTATTTTCATTACACATGATATTGGGCTGGTTGCCCGTATGGCAGACAGAGTGCTCGTTATGTATGCAGGGCAGTTGATTGAAGAGGCTCCGGTCAAAGAATTATTTCAAAATCCACGCCACCCTTATACAAGAGCATTGCTTGCATCCGTACCGACGATACGAGATGATGAAGACAGACAGCTTGCTTCCATACCGGGAATTGTGCCGGAGAATTATGATGATATTATGGGATGCCGTTTTGCGAAGCGGTGTCAGTACTACCACGCGGAATGCGATAAGAAGCAGGAAGATTATGAAATTGCCCCGGGACATACTGTAAAATGTAGAATGGGAGGTGCAGTATGAGTACAGAGCAGACCCCTTTGATTCAAGTAAAAGAAATGAAAAAATATTATCCCATTAAAGGGGGAATTATCACACATACGACGGGATATGTGAAGGCGGTGGACGGCGTCAGTTTTTCCATTATGAAAGGTGAAACGCTGGGGCTTGTAGGAGAATCGGGATGCGGTAAATCTACTATCGGCAGACAGCTTGTCGGTTTGGAGAAGCCAACAGATGGCGCGGTTTATTATAAGGGCAGAAATCTGTCGGATATGGATAAGAAAGAAATGCAGAAGATTCGTACCGGACTGCAAATGGTATTTCAAGACCCGTATTCTTCTTTAAATCCCAGAAAACATATTTATGAAATTCTGGCGCAGCCGATGCTGTACCACAAAGTTTCTTCAAAAGATACGGTAGAAAAAGATATTTTGAAAATTTTTGACATGGTCGGGCTGCCAAGGAATGCACTGGGCAGATACCCGCATGAGTTCTCAGGAGGACAGAGACAGAGAATCGGCATTGCAAAAGCGCTTTCTTTAAATCCGGAGTTTATTGTCTGTGATGAACCGGTCAGCGCATTGGACGTTTCCATACAGGCGCAGATTCTGAATTTATTAAAGAGTCTGCAAAAGGAATTGGATTTGACGCTCCTTTTTGTAGGACATGGACTTGGTGCGGTAAATTATGTCAGTGACAGAATTGCCGTGATGTATCTTGGCAAAATTGTAGAAATCGGCAAAGCAAAAGATGTGTTCCGCCATCCGGTGCATCCTTATACACAGGCGCTTCTGGATGCCGTACCGGTGCCTGACCCGGAGGAAAACGATGTGGAACGCGGACTTTTGCAGGGAGAGATCGGCAACAGTATGAATCCACCTTCAGGATGCAGATTTCATACCAGATGTCCATATGCGGCAGATGCCTGTAAAAAAGAAGAACCGAACATGCAGAAGGCGGCGGAAACACTTGGCATGGAACATTATGCAGCTTGTCCCCGGATTATGGATAAGTAGAAAGGAATGGTATGGGCAAATATATTATAAAAAGAATTTTAATTGCAATTCCGGTATTGATTGGTATTACGATTATTGATTATGCCATTATGTGCCTTGCCGGCAGTCCTTTGGAAATGCTGCAGGGACCGAGAGTGTCCGAGGGCGCTTTAGAAGTTAAGAAAATTGCGTTAGGTCTGGATAAACCTTTCTACATACAGTATTTTGTGTGGCTGGGTCAGCTTTTACACGGAAATCTCGGATATTCCATAAAGTCCTATCAGTCAGTCGCTTCTCTGATAGGAAGCCACTTAGGTCCGACTTTGCTTCTTATGGGCGTATCTTTACTTATCAGTCTGTTAATTGCAATACCGGCAGGTATTTACAGCGCTGTTCATCAGTATGCAAAAGGAGACTATGCTGTCGTGACGCTTTCTTTTTTAGGGAGCAGCGTACCCGGATTCTTTTTGTCATTATTGCTAATTTATATTTTTACCGTCCGGCTGGGAATTTTACCGTCCAGTGGTATGATTACGCTGGGAACAGAGGGAGGAGCCGGAGATGTGGCAAAGCATATGGTGATGCCGGTGATTGTTCTTGCAGCTTCTATGGCGGGCAGTAATATCCGTTATATCAGAAGTGCGGTACTGGAGATTTTGCAGCAGGATTATTTGAGAACGGCACGGGCAAAAGGTATCGGAAGATTTAAAGTGATTTATAAACATGCGCTCAGAAATGCGTTAGTACCGATTGTCACGGTAATCGGTATGGAAATTCCCGTACTTTTTGGAGGTGCGATTATTATTGAACAGGTTTTTTCATGGCCGGGGTTAGGGCTTATGACAATGAGCGCTATCAGTAACAGGGACTATCCCGTTATTATGGGTGTGTGCCTGCTTTCGGCAGTTGTTGTTTTGATTGGAAATTTAGTAACAGATATTTTGTACGCATTGGTTGACCCGACGATTCAGCTGCAATAAAAAGATAATGGAGAATGATAATGGAATCACAGGCGATGGAAAATGATAAAATTTCAACGGAAAGTTATCTGCAGACAGTTTTTAGAAGATTTAGAAGGCATCATTTGGCTGCATTTAGTCTCGTAATTTTGGCGATTTTATGCGGCGCGGCTATTTTGGCGCCCATTATTGCCCCATATGACCCGGATGCCCTTGTAGGTACATTCAGCGGCGCGCCGTGCCGGGAATTTATACTCGGAACAGACCAGATAGGCAGGGATGTGCTTAGCAGGCTGCTCTATGCGACAAGGATTTCTTTACTGGTTGGCGTTATGGCTACTTTGATATCTACGGCAATAGGCGTTGTTCTGGGACTGTTAGCAGGATATTTCGGCGGAGTTGTGGATATGATTATCATGCGTTTTACGGATATGGTAATGTCGTTTCCGTACATTTTGCTGGTACTTGTTGCCGCATCTATTTTTAAACCCGGTCTCTGGAATATTATCCTGATTCTTGGATTTGTGGACTGGCCCGGCATTGCCAGACTGGTGAGAGGTAATGTATTGTCGCTGCGGGAAACAAACTTTGTGAAAGGAAATATTGTAGCGGGTATGCCGCTTGGTCATATTTTGTTTTCCGAGATATTGCCGAATACGGTAGCGCCTATTTTAGTCTACGCAACTTCTGTTCTTGCTATTTCCATATTGGATGAAGCTGCGCTAAGCTTTCTTGGCATGGGTGTACAGCCGCCGACAGCGAGTCTGGGCAATATGTTAAACGGGGCGCAGTCTCTGACAGTATTGACGGACCAGCCGTGGCTCTGGATTCCGCCGGGATTGTTGATTGTTATACTCGTAATTGCAATTAATTTTGTGGGCGATGCACTGCGGGATGCACTAGACCCTAACAGCGAAAAAAGGTAGGTAAAGATGGAAGATAAATTAAAAAGCGAATTGGAAGAGGTATTTTTTTGGCTCCATAAACATCCGGAACTGTCTTATGAAGAATATAAAACGACAGAAAGAATCCGGGAATTTTTAACAGAGCATGGTATTGAAATTTTGCCGTATGAACTGGAAACCGGTCTTGTGGCGATAATTCGCGGGGAAAAAGACGGAGCGGTACAGGCGCTTCGCTGTGATATTGACGGATTGCCGATAGAGGAAAAAGCGGAAGTTTCCTATCGTTCCGAAGAACCGGGTAAAATGCATGCCTGCGGACATGATATGCATATTACGGCGGGACTTGGATGCGCTGTCTTATTACAGCAGAGAAAAAGTGAGTTAAAAGGGAATGTGAAAATCATTTTTCAGCCGGCGGAGGAAACCTCTCTTGGCGCACTGAAAATTCTGGAGACGGATGTTATGGAGGACGTGGAGCGTATTTGGGGATTTCATGCAGACCCGACAAACGCGGCAGGTACGATAGGTATTCGCGAAGGTTATGTAGCGGCTGCGGTAGATAAGTTTGTGATTACGGTAAAAGGCAGGGGCTGCCATGGCGCGCATCCGGATGACGGAATCGATCCGATTGTAGCATCGGCAGCAATCATTCAGGCACTGCAGTCCATCGTCAGCCGAAATGTCAATGCGTTCCATCCCTCATTGCTTAGTGTGACAAGAATCAGCGCGGGAACGACATATAATGTTATTCCTGCCGAAGCGGTAATGGAAGGTACTGTCCGCACGATGGAGAAAGAGGACAGAGCCCTTTATGAGAAAAGAATGCAGGAAATAGCAAAACAGACAGCGAAGGCATATGGCGCGGAAGCGGAGATAACATGGATTGCAGGGTCGCCGGCAGTTTATAATCATCAGGGCATGGCGGATATTGTGGAGAAAAAAGCGAAAGAAAGCGGCTTTCTGACCGTAGAGGAAGAAAGCTCCATGGGTGGGGATGATTTTTCTTTTTATGAAGAAAACATACCGGGCTGCTATATCAAAATCGGAACAGGTGTTGGACATCCGATTCATCATCCGGGCTTTTGTGTTAATCCTGATGTCTTGCTTCCGACAGCACAGTTTTTGACGGAACTGATGATGGATGTATGACACCGGACTGTTTTAGAAATAATCCGAAAAGTATGGCTTTTCAACCGGAATCAGACGTTCCAGCCAAGTCAGCATATAATATTCCGTCTGGATTTTTTCATGCTCATAGAGATATGAGGGCCTTTTATAACCCATCAGCATGGTTGTTAACGTATTGACAGACAGCTCTACGACATTGATTGACTGATTATTTTCCACCCGCTCGCAGACAGTTTTTCCGTTATGCCAGGAAAGCATATAGTCTCCCTCGTTCCAGGGAGCCATCTGATCATGGACAAGAAAGTGGAGTTTGAGATCTTCGGGCTGTATTTGATAGGGATATTCCGTCAGAAATTCTTTTACATCAACAATACGTGCCATGATGTATGGAGAAATAGTTTCCGTAATTTCACTGTCCTCAAATAAATATGCCATTGTTTCGCCGGAATAGTTATTTCCTTGTACCTGCGTAATCATGGAGAAATGTGCGCTGATATAGTTCCATAAACCGTGATTGGCTTCAATGTTTAAATAGACCATTTCTTTAATGTGAAAAATTTCGTTTGCAATATAATAGACAACATAGCCAAGCGGCTTGTGCTCCTTACTGTAATAGACTGCGGCGATAATATCTTCATTATCCCACCGCCAGTATTCTTCCCATGCGAGATTGTCACGAATGAGCGCACCGTGTCTTTGCAGTGCAAAGTAGGAATGCACATTATGATAATCTTCGGAGTCCAGACTGACCCGTTCTACCATACCGTCTACCGGGACTGCTTTGGGAAGCTGTGTATCTTTTACGATAAAGGTAAGTTTATCCGACACAATTTCCCATCCCATTTTACGATAGAAAGGAATGGAATAGGGATAGAGAAAGGAAATCAGCATACCGTTTCTATGTATGTAATCCAAAGCGCGTTTCATAAGCGAATGAATCAGACCTCTTCCGGTATATTCCGGATAAGTGGCAACACCGGTAATGCCGCCCATATCTATAATTTCATCCAGAATATTGACTTTCATCGAATAGACAACAATCATAGAGGCAAGTTTTTCCTGATAAAACCATCCTAAAACATAAGCCTCTTTTAATATCGGACTTTTCGCGGATTTGATTTCATCCTGTTCCCATCCGGTTTGAAAAAGGTCGTAGGAAGTAACCTGAAAAGCATATTGCAGCAGCGCATTGAACTGTTCCAAGTCGCTTTC
>CAZKOR010000104.1:10143-12556 GCA_964554405.1 uncultured Bacteroides sp.
GCATATTCAATCAGATAGCGCAGGGATTTCTTGCGGCCCCGGACTGTTTTGACAACGGATAATGCACCGTTTTTATCGACTTCCAGAACAGGTTTCATATCCAGCGTTTCAGCGATTGTGCCTTTGAATTTGGTAAGGCGGCCTCCTTTAATGAGATAAGAAAGTGTTTGAACGGTAAAAACGTGTTTGATGTGTGATATAAAATAATCCGCCGCTTCAATGATTTCTTCTTTGGAAGCGCCTTTTTCCAGCATAGTAACCAGTTTGGAAACAAGCAGCCCGAAGCCGATCGATGCACATTTGGAATCAATAATCGTCAGGTCGAAGTCAGGGTAATCTTCCTGTATATTATTTTTAGCGATGTTAGCGGCGTTATAAGTGCCCGCAATGCCGGTTGAGAAGCAAAGATAAATAATCGTATCTTTCGCCTGCGCATATGGCATAAATGCATCCGTAAACATGGCGGGATTGATATGATAAGTTTTTACATCGCGCTTAATATCATCTAAAATGCCGTAAAATTCTTCTGTTTGAATCGTTGCGCCGTCAAAATAATCTGTGTCATCTATGACAACAGGGGTCGGAATGACGTGAAGCTTATGTTCTTCAATATAGTCTTTTGGTAAATCGCTTGCTGAATCAGTGACGATACGAAGCATACTATCTCCTCTTTTCATTTTAAATCAAACTCTTCTTTCATCATACGTTAAGACGAGAGACTTTTCAAGTGTAAATCCCCGTGACAGGAGTAGCTTGTCAAAAGAGGGGTTGTAGTATATAATTGAAAAATAAAAAATTTAGGAATATGACAATCAGGAGCAATAATGTACACAGAATATATACTAAAAGTGGCGCCTAGAGTATTAACGCAGGTTGACAGGGATAAACATTCTAAAAATTTCGGTGACTGCGATAGAAATCACTGGCATTTAAAAATTCGCGATTTTTCTTCTGCCATATTACAGCAAACAGGATTAACGCTGGCATTATTATATACGGTGGATTTTCCGGGGAATCGTTTTTATCAGAAAGAAGTAGTGCGGGAATGGGCAGTCGGAACAGTCTATTACTGGAAATCCATTCAATTAAAGGATGGAAGCTTTAATGATTTTTCGTCAACGGCGTTTTCTCTTTATGCGATGTGTGAAGTATACAAGCGTCTGGGTATGCAGGACGAAAGCATTTTGCAGGCATTTGGAAAGGCAGCAAGTTATTTGTCGGCACACATAGAAAAGAAAGCATGTAATCAGGAACTGGCTTCCATTACAGCGCTATATTCGGCTTATACCGTTTTGAAGGAAGACTGGATTTTAGACGGTATGAATAAGAAGCTTGACGGGATTTTAGAATTACAGTCGAAAGAAGGCTGGTTTCCTGAATATGGCGGAGCGGATATCGGTTATTCAAGTGTTTCCTTAGATATGCTGGCGGAATATTACTGGATGAGCCGTGATGAGAAAGTGCTGGAACCGTTAAACAAAAGTATAGATTTTCTGAAATATTTTGTGCATCCCGATGGTTCGGCAGGGGGAGAGTATGCCTCCGGAAATACGGTTTATTTTCTGCCGAACGGACTTCAGGTTATGAGTAATCTTGGTAATCAGGATGCGGAAGCTATGCTGCAGTTTTTGTATCAGGATTCCAAACAAGACTTTTACTTTCTGGATGCGGTGGATGACCGGTATTTTTCGCATTATCTGATGCATTCCTTTTTGCGGGCTGTTGAGAAAAAGAAGACCGGGGAGAATAAGGTGATATCTGAAGCGAAACTGCCGTTTGCATCCGATCAGGAACGTTATTTTGCAGAAGCCGGTCTGCTTTCCTGTACCAGAGGCAATATGTATATGATAGTCGGCGCATCTAAAGGCGGTGTATGCAGGATTTTTAAGGGAGAAAAAGAATGTTTTGCCGATTATGGCTACCGTGTAAAGCTTGACGAGGAAAAGGTTGCGGCGACCAACTGGCAGAGTCCGGATTATCAGACAGAGTATGAGGCATATCGGATGAAGATAACCGGACAAATGAACATGGTAAAACAGAAAATTACCAGCATAGTAAAGCGGCGGACTAATTTAGCGGATAAAAAAACAGATATCAACTTTGAAAGAATGATATTTTTACAAAAAGATAAAATAGTGATAGACGATTTGATATCCAGTCCGGATGTGATTTGTCTGGAATGCGCAGACAGTTTTTCACTAAGTCATGTAGCCTCGGAGAATTTTTTCTCACTGACTGATATCGGCTGTCACAGCAGAACGCAGTATCCGGATACCACGAATATTAGAATTCAGAGAATATTTTATTTTGACAGTGAGAAGATAGAAGAAAAGGTACTTGCGTAAATGAAAGGATTGAGGTAAAAACAGCCTTGACAATCCTATTTTCGGAATATTATAATAAGTTGGATATT
>CAZKOR010000105.1:0-12527 GCA_964554405.1 uncultured Bacteroides sp.
GGCAGAATGCCATTACTTCTCTGTCTGATTTGCCCTTAGGATCAAAATCAGAACCACCTTTACCGCCGCCAATCGGAAGACCTGTTAAGGAATTTTTGAAAATCTGCTCAAATCCTAAGAATTTGATAATACCTAAGTTTACGGACGGATGGAATCTTAATCCTCCCTTGTAAGGTCCGATTGCGCTGTTGAACTGTACACGGAAACCATTGTTTACCTGTACCTGTCCTTTATCGTCTACCCACGGAACGCGGAACTGAACGATTCTTTCCGGAACAGTAAGTCTCTCCAGCAAAGCATCTTTTCTATATGCTTCTTCATCAGCTTCAATTACAACACGAAGAGATTCCAGCACCTCTTTTACTGCCTGATGAAATTCCGGCTGTGCGGGATTTTTAGCTACTACCAATTCATAGACTTCATCTACGTATGACATTTTGATATCCTCCTTTAGTTTGAATATACCTTTTTTTTCCATTCTTCATTATATCTTCCCCTTTCCCATATGTCAACTTAGACAAATCCTCTCACAAATATTCTTTCATTTGCTCAATGCTCTTTTCCTCAAAATCCATTAATTCCTGCGCCAGCTCCACGGAACGATCCTGTGCCAGTGCATTGTGTTTGACCGCCTTATACATACTTGTCAAGCCCCTGTTGCTTCCCTGTATCATCATTTCCGCCAAATGACTTGTACTGATATTCAGCATGGTTCCCATATGAAGGCTCCCGCGCAGCATCATATCCGCAATCTGATTGCTTCTATAGGTTCCACTCTGTTCCTCTACCAGTTGTTCTACGGCATCATTATGGATTTTAGCATATCCGATAGATTGTCTGGAAAGCTTCACGGTAAATTCATCGTCCGATGTCTTATCCAGAATCGTATCAATCGCCGTCATCGCCATCTGTGTATTCCTTTGAATCTCTTTTAATATTGCAATATCATCCTGTTTCATAAAAACCTCCATTCACATTCGTCCAACAAGAAAGAGTATAGGTGTTACCCTATACTCTTTACTATTACCATATTCTGTTAGCTTTAATCGAAAATGGCTTTTCCTTATTCTACGTAATCGGATTTTACGTAAGCAGACTTTCCGTTATATTTAATTTCCGTCCAACCGTCTGCACGCTTTGCAATTACTTCTAACGTAGTACCTGCATAAGCAACGCCGATCTTCTCACTGTTCTCACTTGCCCCGCTTCTGATCCGGACATTCGTTTTTACCGTGACAGTTCCACCGGTTTGTGTCACCTGCACTTCAGCAGATGCTTCCTCGGTTTCAATATCTTCTAAGAACTCGCTCTTAATATAAGCTTCTGAACCCTCGTATTCAATTTTGCTCCATCCATTACCGATTTTTTCAAGAAGCTTAAACTCATCACCGATTGCTGCTTTACCAAGTTTATCAGCAGTTTCACTGTCAGATGAGCGGATATTGACAACATCAATGGCACGTACCTTTGTCACAACCATCTCTGTCTGTGCAGATTCCGTATCGCCGTTCTCTGCACCTTCCTCGGCAGCGTCGGTCCCCTCCTCTGATGCTTCCGCGTTTTCTTCTGCCTTCACCAGAACTTCTCCTACATTCTTCTTAATTTCCTGCCCCACCTCTTCAAGATAACCAGCAAGGTCAGGGTCTGACGCCACCATGTCATTATAAGCGGCAACGACTCTGTTATTCATATCCACTACATCATCCTGAAGACCGACAAGTCTGATATAATTTGCTTCACTCTCACTACATTCTTCAGCAATGCAATAATCACCGTTTTCATCAATACGGACATAATATGAAGTCATACCCGGAATCGGCTTTTCAATATCAGTAAATTTAACTTCCGTACACACATATACTAAAACTGTATTATCGGCAGGTCCCTCTTTGGTATAAATATCTACTGTCGGATACGCTTCCGTATACTTACTGGTTTCCTGAATCCGCAAAACCTCGGTCTCGTCAAGCTTTTCTACGAGGGAACGTATCGTTTCAATATCACCGTTTACCGATGCGGTAAGGTAGTTATTAATTAATTCTTCTATTTTAGGGTCTTCATTCTTCTGTAACGGCACTTGCGGAATGGCAAGTGTATCAGGCGTATCACTCGCTGTTCCGTCCAGATTGGAATTTGCCTCAACATCTTCCTGCCGGTTTGTATTTTTCCGGTTTGCATTCACGGAAACAATAATAGTAACAGCTACGCAGGTAATCAAAACAAGCGGCATAACGATTTTTGCATGTTTTACAAGCCAATTTCCGATAGCATCCAACTTCGCCAAAAGAATACCCCCTATATTATTATCTGACGTTTTTTTCATTCATCTACAACCTTTCTTTTTTCAAACGATGATGCCCAATGCACCCGACAGGAATCGAACCTGCATCAAAGGCGTCGGAGGCCTACGTTCTATCCGTTAGACTACGGGTGCATATGTTACAAATTTATTACATCATCTTGCTTATCATACCACAATAGCACAATATTGTCCAGTAATCAATGAAATAAGAAATAATTTCCTGAATTTTTGTGAAATTTAGGGAAAATTCACGACAAGAAAAAGAATGTGCCGCCTGCCCACAGCACATTGCTGCGGACAGGTCTGCAAAAGATTATTCACCGCTCCTGATTCTGTCTATCAGACTTTCTTTGTGAACACGTTTTGAAATGAATAAAGTAATGCCAAGCTGCCCCAGTACGAGCGCAAGTATCAGCATAACGGTTTCCACAAGCGGATAATGGTATATGGAAATACCCATTAAATCGTATTTCTTCGCCCACAAGAATACCAGATAACCGAGCAAATTGCCCAATACCAACGAAGTAATAAGTGTTCCTGCCGTAAATACCATGCCCTCTCCTGCAAGCATCTTCGTAAGCTGTCTGTCGGACAATCCGATTGCCTGCAAAACGCCCAACTCCTTCTTTCTGGTAATGATGCTTGTAATCATTGTATTAATAAGATTCATAAAACCGATAACAGCAATCATAATCAAGATCACATACATCGGATATTTAACTAAAGCAACTGACGCCTTTCCCAGCTCCATCTCTTCATCCATGGAGTACAGGATAAAATATTCCTCCGTATCAGCTATGCCCTGTAAGGATGCTTTGACGTTGTCGAATTTTCTCTGGTCAACACTGATATATAAATCCGTAGTGGAATCAAACTGCATCCCTAACTCATCCCATACTTTCTGCGGTAGCATAAAGTGCGGCGCAAACCCGTCATCTATTGTCGCCATGATCTTTATAGAAAAGTCAATCTGCCTGTTCCCATCATAGACAGTCAGCGGTATGATATCTCCTATGGAAAAAACATACTCGTCAAAATAGTTATCATCAGTAAAAACCGCACCGCATTCTGCTGTCATTTTGTCATAGTCAATTTCACCGCGTTTGGTAATTTTTCCCCACTCTTCTGCTTTTTCTTCGTCCATCATACCCATCGTAAGGCGTAAGTTATCTTCAAAAAGCTCAGAGGGATATTCGGAGCTGAAGAGCACTTTATACTCTCTCTTTATCTCTTGTACCCCGTCTATATTTTCTATACTTTTCACAAATTCCTCGCTGAAAAAATTCTGCTGTTGCAGTGAATCCAGATTGTTCTCCGGATACTCTTTATCATTGGTAGAATAATCCAGACTCAGTCTGAAATCTCCCGTGCTGATAGTCCACCGCGCGATATCTTCCGCCCTCATGCTTCCGAGTACGACTGCAAGACTCATGAACAGCACACAGCTAAGTCCCATCGTCATCATCGTTACAACCGTACGTTTCTTATTTCGTATCAGATTTGCCGCGCTTAATCCAAATACATTGACTTCTTTTTTTCCTTTTCTTATTTTTTTTCCGCCGCTGCTCTCCTGATAGCGAATTGCTTCTATGGGCGAAATCTTTGCTGCCATTTTCATAGGCTTTAACAAAGACAGATAGACCACAAACAATACTACTGCCGCTACGAGAAGCAGTATCGGAAGAGAAAACATGGGAACCCGTCCGACTGACGCTCCCCCAACCGTTATCTCTGCCGCATAATTAAATATCATGGGGAGGATAAACCAGGGCAGTAAAAAGCCTATAACAAGGCCTGCCGGTATGGCAAATACCGCCACACGCATCCCCTCTTGTACAAGCAGCCTCTTAACCTGTTTCTTTGTCGCACCAAGCGCCTTCAACTTTCCGATTTCCTGTACATCCGTAATGACGCTGACATAATAAATGCTGTAAATAACGAGCCCGGAGAAAACAATAACCATAAGGGCAATTCCCCCTGCTATTCCGATTGTCTCAGTTCCCGGATCCGTCATAACATAAAGATAACCCAGATTAGGATTCGTATTATCCTCTATACATCCGATATCCTGTGCCACCTGATTAATTTTGGCAACAATTTGGTCAAAGTTTAATTCCTCTTCACCAAGCACCCGGATATTCGCCCTGTATTCCCTTTCCTCCGGTGAAAGATACTCTTCCACCAATGCTTCGGAAACAGACGCGCTGTATGCAATATGGGAATCACTGATATCAATATTGGACATATCAATCTGGGAGACGAGACCGCATATGGTAAATTCTCTTGTCTCAATCATGCCCTTTCCGTATGGGCGGAATGATATCGTAATTTTATTGCCGATAACCGGTTCCACATCCATCCGCTCGAAGAACGCTTTCGGTCCGCATATTTCGTCTATATTTTCCGGTTTATGCCCCTCCAGCAGATTTCCATACTGATGATAAATACCCTCTTTTAAGTCCGTACCATAAGAGAGATAACCGTTCATCTTACCATACTCTATCGTGGCAAATATTTCCGAAACTTCCACCGCTTCCACATCCATGTGGTTTTTCAGCATTTCTATCTGTTTCGTATCCAATCTGCTTAAAGAGGCATGAACGTTTCCTTCCGCCATCACCTGCAGTTTATTATAATTAAATAATCCCAATGCCGAAGTTGCAATCGCTGTCAAAAGAATCGTTGTCAGCATAATGGAAACTGCAGTAAGTATCGTCCGGCTTCTGTTATATTTTATTCTGCTTACGGCAAGTGTTGAAATTGTACTCATACTATCTCATCACCACCTTACCGTCTTCAATGACAATCGTTCTGTCCGCCATCTGTGCAATCTCTTCATTATGCGTAATAACTATCAATGTCTGTCCATACTTTTTCGCAGAAAGTTTCAACAGGGAAATGACCTCATCACCTGTCTTGGAATCCAGATTTCCGGTCGGTTCATCCGCCAGAATAATAGACGGTTTCGTCGCTATCGCCCTGGCAATCGCCGTTCTCTGCTGCTGCCCTCCCGATAACGTATTGGGCAGATTTTTCACTTTTTTCTCCATATCCAGGGTTTTTAAGATATCGGTAATATATGCTTTGTCTACTTTCCTGTTGTCCAGTCCAAGCGGCAGTACCACATTTTCCCAGACATTCAGCGAAGGCACCAGATTAAATGCCTGAAAGATAAATCCAATCTCCCTCCTGCGGATGGCTGCAAGCTGTTCCTCCGAATATCCCGCAATATTTTTCCCGTCTAACCACACCTCTCCGGATGTCGGATTATCCAAACCACCAAGCAGGTGTAAAAGCGTGGATTTACCGCTTCCTGATTTTCCGATAATCGTCACAAACTCGCCCTGTTCTATCTGCAGATTCATATGGTCTACAGCTTTGACTACATTTTCATTTGACCCATAATATTTGCACAAGTCCTTTGTTTCCAATATGATGCTCATTACGTAAGTCCTCCTCATTCCATGAATCTTTGTACAAATCTTTCATGAGTCCAATTATAAGGTGCTTATCTTACAGGAAACTTACAAAAACATTTTTTAAATAAAAACCGGAAGCTGGATAACAAATATACTCCCTTTCTCTTTTGCGGGGCGTACAAAAACAGTGCCCCCCTCATCTTCGAAAATTTTTCTGGAAAGATACAGGCCTACCCCTGCTCCCTCTGTCTTTTTCACCATATCATTGCTGCCGCGGTAAAAGCGTTTGAATATTTGATTCCATTCTTCTTTCGGAATGCCGATGCCGTTGTCTTCAATCTCAATTCTGATAAAATTATATAACGCCTGCACACGTATCTGAATACTGCTGCCTGCCGGACTGTATTTCACGGCATTATCCAGAACATTGGAAACCGCCTCCACCGTCCATTTTCTATCGGCATTTACCCACAGCTCGTCCTGTTCCTCCATCATACTCTCTATCGTTATCTGCTTTTCCAACGCTTTCGTATAAACAGTATTGACCGAATCGGTTAATATATCGGTGACAGATTCCTTTTTCGGGCATAACTCTATCATGCGCGCTTCCAAACGGGAAATATTCGTTAACGCAGCCGCCAGAACTTCCAGTTTCTCTATCTGCATTCTGCATCTGGCTTCAAACTCTTCTTTTTCCTCCTCATCCTCCGCTTCCACACACAGGGGAAAACAGACTTTCAACGCGCTGATTGGCGTTTTTAACTGATGTGAAATATCTGTCACGAGTGTCTTGGTATTATCATGTTCCGCTTCTAACCACTCTGATTTTAACTTAAGACTTCTGCCTATTTTTTTCAAAGCATCCGCAAAAAGAGGATCTTGCAATTCACGCAATACTGTTTCATCCTCTGTAAAATGATAATCTCCCGAAAGACAGCTTTCTAAAATGGATAAAATCTGCTCTTCCTGCTTCTTTATGCGCTTCTGAGCCCTGTCAAAATACAAATAAACACACAAAACGCTTATCAGATAAAAAGCTGCCAGAACACTGAACAGAAATATCACAGCCTGCATATAAGACGGATTTTCCTTTATTTTTTCTCCTTCATCATAACCGTAATGAGTCAGGATATCCGCGCCTGCGTCCGTACTTTTCCTGTCCATATCCCCAAGCGCTTCCAAAAAAGAATTCTCTGTTTCCGGATATTGAGTCATCACTTTACCTGCCAGATTCTGCACCGTATGGATTTCGTTATCATAGGCGCTTCGTATCACAGATACTCCAAGTACCGCAAATATCATAATCTCTATGAAAAAAAGAATGGCAAAAGCTATTGTCTTTTTTCTCATTTTCAACCTTGCTCCGTTTCTGCTCTGACACTTTTTTCCCAAATATAACCCAGACCTCTTACATTTTTTAGATACTCAGGATTTGACGGGTCATTTTCTATCTTTTCCCGCAAACGTCTTATATTGACCGCAAGCGTATTATCGTCCACAAAACTGCCGTCAATATCCCAAATCGCTTCTAAAAGCTGGTTCTTTGATAATATCCGCATAGGATTTTGCATAAAAAAAGTAAGCAGACTCTGTTCCTTTGCCGTAAGAGTCAAATACTCCCCGTCTTTTTTGATGCGGTTTTGTATGATATACAGGGTGATGGAGCCGGAAACAAGCATATCCGGCTCTTTTACCTGTAAATGCCTTTTCATCAGGGCATTGACTTTAGAAATGAGCGCGTTTAAATAAAACGGTTTCGTAATATAGTCGTCAGCGCCCGCCCGGTAACCTTTCAGCATGTCTGCTTCCGTATCTGATGCAGTAAGAAACAAAAACATAACATCGCTGTCTTTCCTGACTCTCATACAAAAGTCCAGTCCGCTGCCGTCCGGCAGGTCGATATCGCATATGATAAGCGACACACCATACTGACTGTATAAATCATCCGCTTCTTTGACAGACGCCGCCGTATATACGGTATACCCCTCTTTCATTAATTTCAGGCTGACCGCACGATTTAAGCTACCGTCATCCTCAACCAGTAAAATTTCTCTGCTCATTTCTTTCAACCTTTACATGATAGTTATTTGTTCGGAAATTCTGTCGTAATAGTAGACATTATACGACAATCTCTCCTCCGGATCCACCTGCGTATCATTGACCTCTTTTACCATTCCCTGATAAAATTCTTTTCCGGTGACACCGTCATCCGGCACTAAAAGCACTTCATGCACGGAACTCGGCAGAATAATCAGGTTCTTATTTAACCTCTGTGTCAGATTCTTCAGTGATTCCGCATAAAGAAGCGCCGCCGCACCAAAGATTCTGTCACAGTTGCTAAGAACATACATTGCAACATCCTGTTTCATCGCCTCATGAAACTCTTCCGGCAGGTTCCCGTCATCATTCTTTAGTCCATTGTTTTGCCTCCTGCCTACAAACTCCTGTATCAACTGCTTAATAGGAAGCATTTCCTCCGGACGCAGACGTACCATATTTGCCTTTGCCTCGCGGTAGAGCGTCATTGCATCCGTTCCCCACATCGCAAGATGGGAATTTCTGATTAAAATGGTCGCACGTCCAAGCATCTCATCCTCAAATGCATAATAAAATACAAGCGCAAGGTCGTTCCACTTGATATAGGGCACATCCGCCAATAACTTAGCGTTCGTTTCCCTATGAATAAGCTTATATAAGATTCTGCTTTTGGCTTTCTCAAACTGCGTAAAGAACTCCATGTCCATATTCTGTTCTTTCGCATGGTTTTTATAAACACACAAAATATCATAAATGATATCGCCAAAAGCCCTTCCCTGCTCATAATCCTTATACAGTTCGTCAATATAAATAGCCGGTGATATATTGCTGCCCTTTTTTGTCACCATAACGCCGTGCAGACGGACACCGTTATTTTTTACTACTTCGCGGAACTCAATTTGATAGTCCTCTCCCATTACATTCTTTAATGCGCCGCATACTTTATTGCCAAATTCTTCTAATACCATATTGTCCTCTCTTTCCATTCTCTCCGGGGACAAAAAAACAATGGAACGTATCAGTTCCATTGTCTTATAGGCTTTTAAATAATAGCAATATACAGCATCGATTATACTCTGGACAGATATTCTCCGGTTCTGGTATCAATCTTAATCACTTCACCCTGACTTACGAATAACGGTACCATAACCTTTGCTCCGGTCTCTACGATTGCCGGTTTGGTTGCACCTGTTGCGGTATCTCCCTTGAAGCCCGGCTCCGTATCCGTAATCTCCAGTTCTACGAATAAAGGCGGCTCAATCGCAAATACATTACCGTTATAGGAACAAACTTTTACCATTTCATTCTCTTTGACGAATTTCAGTGCATCGCCTACGGTATCACTGTTTAATGCAACCTGATCATAAGTTTCCGTATCCATGAAGTTGTACAAATCACCGTCCGCATATAAATACTGCATATCTTTTCTATCAATACGCGCCTGCGGGCATTTCTCGGTTGGTCTGAATGTCTTCTCTACGACACCGCCGTTAATAATATTTTTCAGCTTTGTTCTGACAAATGCAGCGCCCTTACCGGGTTTTACATGCTGGAACTCCACAATCTGATAAACATTACCTTCATACTCAATCGTAATACCATTCCTGAAATCGCCTGCCGATATCATAAAATAATCCTCCTAGATTTTCAATTTATAACCTGATTTATTCTCAACCCGCAAGTTTGTGCTTTTAAACAAACTTGCAAGTGAAAATCTCAGATTTTCACTTTTCACAATTATAATTCTTATATAGTTTATACTATAAAGTTTCTTTTTTCAACCTCTTTCCCAAAAAAAGGAGAAAAAAGTTGTCCGGGCGCTAAAATTGAGAGAAATACTCTTCGAGACATATCCGGCTATTGAATATCTCTTCCGCTGTTTCCACGCCTACATATCTGTAATGCCACGGTTCATATTCCGTTCCTGTGATTTCTTCTTTCCCCTGCGGATACCGCAATATAAAACCATACTTGTATGCATTTTCAGCAAGCCATTCATATACCTCATCATTCGTGGAATGAGTCTTGTCAGCATTAATATCAACCGCTATTCCAAGCTGATGTTCGCTTGTTCCCGGCAGCGCTACCCACTCTTTTACCAGTCTTTCAGCCCTTGCTCTAAAATATCCCTCATTCCTATAAGCTTGTACTTTTTCATTGAATATTTCTTCCTGTTCCTCTGCTGTCCGATACCCTTCCCGCACTACGGGATATATTCCGTCTGCTCTCATCTCATCAAACATTTCCTGCAAATAAGGATATATCCTGCTGTCCACTTTCTGACCATTTCCCAGTTCTGTAAGCGTTACACTGTAATCTTCCGGTATCTTATTCCAGCGGTTTACAACAATCAGATTCCATTCTTCTGAAGCAGGAATAATATGTGAATCCGCATTCGCACCAATGTGCTCCAAAAGAAAAGGAAATATGCCGTTTTGTATGACACCAACCGCAATCCATACCGGAAATAGAATTGCAATTACTTTCCAGTATTTTCTTCTCTTCTTTAAACCTCTCTTTTTTGCCATATTCATCAAACCCTTAACCGTCTTGACCAGCCCTTAACAGCAAGTGGTATACACAAGACACCAATTAAAACCGGAACCGTTATCAGCAAATATGGTGACCAGATATATTTTCCAAAGATATGAAACGTATTTGTACGGAAAATATCTGCCGGACTTCCCACTAAGGGAATTAAGTCCAATGCCTTTTGTACCCCGAAAGGAAGATACTGTGTAATCATCATCGGGGCATATGCAACTGCCAGACTAAGGATTAATGCCAGTACATTATTTTTTACGGCGGCGGAAATAAGCAGGACAATTCCGGCAAATCCAACCGCTCCAAGCAGTGTAAATGCATATTCATAAATTTCTGCCTGCAGCATATTCATAGACGCAACCGCAGTCAGTTTTATTGTTTGAATCGGCATATTCCATCCCACGGTTCCCATAAAGAAAATCTGCGACGCAATATTGCCAATTGCGATTATCGCAAATAATTCCACTGCGAAAACCAATCCGGTAAGAATTTTGGCAAAAGCAATTTCTCTCCATCCGTTTTTTGTTGTCAATACTAACGAACCTGTATTATCATGCCACTCTCCTGCAAACAATGTCGATAAGGCAATCGCAATAAACAATGCCATCACAATTCCCATGTCAGCAACAGTAGAGCCCAGAAGCACTCTCCATCCCTCTATCCATTGATATTGAAAAGGCGTATTCACATTTTCATTCATTTTCAGTAAATACTCTCTTTCCTTTCCCGTTTGATTATTATTTACTAGAAATTCCTCGAGAACACTCTGCCTTCTTTCATAAAATCCTGTCAGCTTTTCAGGATCAACATAATCTATCGTTATTTCATAAATACGCCCTTTATCTTCAAGTTCCGGCCACAGTGTACATATCCAGTCATCAATAATATGCCAATCTGTTTTTTGGGAATCGTCCTCCAAACCAGCCGCGTTTATTCTCTGATAATCCTGTACTAATCGCTGCAAGGTGTCATCATTTAGCTCTCCCTCAAAGGAACGTGCATATTCCTGACGATTCCTTATTGCAGAATATCCGTCAAAATTATAGCCAAAGCCAGTACCGTTACCGCTTGAACTTCCAAGGCTGAACCATTGAAAAGACAGAATGCTCCCAAATACTACCAGATACAGGAAACACAAAAAAACGCTTATCTTTGTGCTCATTCTCCGCCATAATCGTTTATGCTCCAATAAAAACAGTTCCATTTTATTACACCCCTTCCTCTGTCGGAAAATAATATAGATATAAATCTTCTAATGTAGCTTCACAGGGAACAGCCATTTCACCCGGCATACTATCTGAAATGATACGAAGCACCACCTGCCTACCCTCATGCCGTAAATTTGCAACTGTTGATTTCGCCTGCCACTTTCTTGTTTCTTCCTGCGGCACTGTCAGCTCCCATACTTTTCCGTCCGCTTTTTTTATTAACTCAGGAGCGCTTCCCTGTAATACAAATTTTCCTTTTTTCATAAGCATGATTTCATCTGCTATTGCCTCTATATCAGAAACAATATGTGTAGACAAAATCACAATTTTATCTCCGGCATAATCAGAAAGCAGATTGCGAAAGCGTACTCTCTCTTTCGGGTCTAGTCCGGCTGTCGGCTCGTCCAGAATCAAAATATCCGGATTATTAAGTAATGCCTGCGCGATTCCTATTCTCTGCTTCATGCCGCCAGAAAAAGTCTTTACTTTCTTATCTGCCACATCGCTTAAACCTACTTCCTCTAATAATTCTTTCACCCGTTTTTGGGCAATGTTCTTTGGTATCCCTTTAAGAGCAGAAATATACAACAAAAATTCCAACGCCGTATAACCCGGATAATATCCAAAATCCTGCGGAAGATAACCCAATACATTTCTGTAATCTGCCCCCATAGAGGTTACTTCCTTCCCATCCAGAAATACCTCTCCGGAAGTCGATTCCAAAATTGCGCACAGCATCCGCATCAGCGTTGTCTTTCCCGCGCCATTAGCTCCTAAAAGTCCGTATACTCCCGGCTTTAGGGTTGCACTGACTTGGTCTACTGCTATTTTACTTCCGTAATGTTTTGTCAAACGGTCAACCGATAATTCCATACATTTTCCCTGCCTTTCTTGTTATTATAATAAAATAAATTTCCTTTATGAAAAATGCTGCAAAAAATAAAAAAGCGACAATCCATATTCCAAAAGCAGACGCTTCATACAGCCACGGCATAGTCTTTGCCAGAACTCCCCAGC
>CAZKOR010000106.1:0-10788 GCA_964554405.1 uncultured Bacteroides sp.
TGGGCGAAAGGGTATATATGGATATTTTAAACCGTGCCCTGAAATATGTGCATATCATGACGCCCTATCTGATTTTGGATGAGGAACTGGAGGCGGCGTTAAAATTTGCAGCGGAAAGAGGCGTAGAGGTTGTGCTGATATTACCGGGTATTCCCGATAAAGCAATTCCCTATGCGTTAGCAAAGACGCATTATGCGTCGCTATTAAAATCAGGCGTGAAAATTTATGAATATACACCGGGATTTGTCCATGCAAAAGTGTGCGTCAGCGACACAAGGGAAGCGGTTGTAGGAACGATTAATCTGGATTACCGCAGTCTGTATCATCACTTTGAATGCGCTACTTATATGTATGATACGGAGTGTATTTTTGAAATTGAAAAAGACTATCAGGCAACACTTGCAGAATGCCGGCAGGTTACTATGGAGACAGTGCGGAAAGAAAAGTGGAACGTAAAATTGACGGGGTATTTGATGAAAGTTGTGTCGCCGCTGCTGTAAGGGATGCGTTGGATGAACTGCATTTTATGAAATGGAGGATATGTTATGTTGGAATTACCGGAGAGCTATACCATTGTAAAGCAGATTGAGCAGACATTGAAAGGAAAAATTATCAGTGAAATTGAAATTTTGCACACGCCGCATAAATTTGCTTTTGTTAAGAAACATTCCGAAGACTACAGCGACATTTTAGAAGGGCAGATGATTACGGGAGCGGTGCATCATGGCGGTATGGTAGAGATAGATACGGAAGACGGCATGATTGTACTGGCAGACGGTGCATATCCTAAGTATTATGAGGATAAAAAGAAGTTTCCTAAAAAACACCAGCTTGCAATCTATTTTGATGATGAAACCGCTGTATTTGTATCCATTCAGATGTACGGCGAAATCTATATGTTTCCTAAGGGAGAATGTGACGATGGTTATTACGTTTCCTCCAGTACGAAACCGGACCCTTTAACGGAAGAATTTACCTATGACTATTTCAGAAATCTTTATCAGACGGATGCAAAGAAAATGTCCGTGAAAGCATTTCTTGCCACACAGCAGCGGATACCGGGGCTTGGAAACGGCGTTTTACAGGATATTTTATGGGATGCCGGTTTTGATCCGAGATTCGATATGAAAAAAATGACAGATAATGATTTCCTGACGCTGTATGATTCTGTCAGAAAGATATTAGGGGAAATGACGGAAAAAGGAGGCCGCGATACGGAAAGGGATCTGCTTGGAGATAAGGGCGGATACATTACGCAGCTTAGTAAAAATTCACTCTATGAGCCGTGTATGCGCTGCGGATGTGAGATTCATAAAGCAGCCTATATGGGAGGAACGGTGTATTTTTGTGAAGGGTGTCAGAAGAGGGAATAATAATGCTGGGAATATATTTTAGCGGAACGGGAAATTCCAGATATGCCTTGGAGGTTTTTCTGGATAAATATGATAAAACGGCTGAAATCTTATCAATAGAGGATGAAGACATAGGCAGTTATATAAAGAGTGATGAAGAGCTTGTTTTCAGCTATTCCGTACAATATAGCAATATTCCGAAAATGGTAAAAGATTTTGTAGAGGAAAATAAACTTTTATGGCAGGGAAAGAAAATCTTTGTTATTGCAACAATGGGGATGTTCAGTGGAGACGGAGCGGGCATATTGGCTCGTCTGCTACGTAAGTATGGTGCACAAATTACAGGCGGATTACACTTGAAAATGCCGGACAGCATAGCGGATGAAAAGGCGTTGAAGCGTCCTCTGGAGGAAAACAGAAAACTCGTTAGAGAAGCGGAGCAGAAAATCGACAAGGCAGCCCAAAGCATGAAAAACGGACAACCGCCGCAAGAGGGAATCGGTATATTATATCATATGGCGGGATTATTCGGGCAGCGTTTGTATTTTTATAATAAAACAAAACAATACAGTGATAAATTGAAAATTGACGCAAAAAAATGTGTCGGATGTGGCAAATGTACAGAATTATGCCCTATGAAGAATCTGCACATGGAGAACAATCTGGCTAAGGCAGAGGGAAGATGCACGATGTGCTATCGCTGCATCAACTCCTGTCCAAAGCAGGCGATTACGCTGCTGGGAAAGAATGTTGTGGAACAGGGGACGATTGAGAAGTATTTGGTACATAGGAGGTTCTAATATGCAGGATAAGTATACAATGGAAGTTCTGGCGCATAACTCAAAATCGCGTATAAATATCGTTAGAGGAAGTGTAGTGGATATGCATGTAGACGCAATCGTGAATGCCGCAAACAGCAGTCTTTTGGGTGGCGGTGGTGTGGATGGCGCAATCCACAGGGCAGCAGGACCGAAGCTTTTGGAAGAGTGCCGCGCTTTACATGGGTGCAAAACCGGTCAAGCAAAAATTACAAGAGCTTATAATATCAAAAATGCAGACCATATCATTCATACGGTTGGTCCGGTCTATAACGGCAAAAAAAGCGATGCCGATTTCCTGTCAGACTGCTACAGGAATTCTCTGGACTTAGCATTGGAGAATGGATGTACCAGCATTGCTTTTCCCGGAATATCCACAGGCATATATGGATATCCGCTAGATGAAGCTGCTCATGTGTCTTTGACGACGGTGATGCAGTGGCTGGATGCTCATCCGGATGTGGTGATGAATGTTTTTTTCTGTTGCTTCAGAGAGGCTGAAATGGAAGCTTATGAGGAAGTGATGGACCAGTCTCAAAAATAGAATAGTGCCACATGCAGTAAGTATGGATAAAGCAATTGATTTTTGATAACTAATATGTTATCATACAAGAGAGGAAGAGATAACTATATGTTTGATATTATATTTTATAGAGATGCTTCCGGGAAATCAAAAATAGTAGATTATTTGGATGAACTACAGGAAAAAGCTAAAACAGATAAAAATGCTAGAATTAATCGTGAAAAAATTCTTTCTTACATGGCTGCCTTAGCTGAATATGGAACAAGAGTTGGCAAGCCGATAGTAAAGCATATTGATGATAATTTATGGGAATTGCGACCACTTGCCAACAGAATATTTTTCTTTTACTGGAAAGATAATAAATTTATTATGGTTCATCATTATATGAAAAAGTCACAAAAAACACCTAAAAAAGAACTGGAGCAAGCAAGAAAAAATGTAAAAGATTATATAGAGAGGAATGGTGAATGATGAAGAAAGAAGTGAATACTTTTGCAGAATATATGGCAGATACGGAAAGGATAACTGATGCAGAGCGCGAGCAGATTAATTTTCAAGTTGCTTTGATTGGAAAAATGATAGAAGCAAGGGAAGAAAGGGGACTTTCGCAAAGAGAACTTGCAAAATTAAGCGGAGTAAAGCAGCCTGCTATTGCAAGGATGGAAAGTATGAAAGCAACACCTCAGATTGATACATTATTCAAGATATTGGCTCCATTAGGATATACGCTTTCTATTACACCGATTTCTAACTACTCCAAAACCTCATCCCCCATTTCATCCAAAAGATGATTGGTTTCTATTACAGATAAATGTTTGTCTAAAGCAAATAAAATGGCGCTTTCACGTTTGACTTTGGCGTATAACTGAGGATACCCGGAGATGAATAAAAGTCTCTGGGTTTCATTCATAGAAAGCTGCATAGCTAAACAAAGCATAAGTATTTTGTCTCTGGTTGGCGTTTTTCTTCCGGATAAAATATCATAAGCATATGTACGGTTTAAACAGGAATCTTTGATGACATCGCTTTTTTTCAGATGCTTTTCTTCTAAAAGTGCATTGAGTGCGATATGAGGTGCATTCTCTTCTATGAAGCTTTCCGATATGGAAGCAGCATAACTTGAGAAACTAGATTTCTTTTTCATAGTATCCAGTAATTCTCCGGTACTTTTTTTCATGGTAAGAAACTCCTTCGTATGGTAATTATTTTATATTAAGATTATAGGAATATACGAATAAAAGTCAACAGGAATTTGTAGTTGCAAAACCTTTCACCTGCTTTTATAATGAAAGCTATGAGTAATCTTCAACATAAAATGCAATATCTGGACGAGATATATGAAAATCTTACGGCATTAGGGCAGCAGGAGGAAAATGAAGAAAAAAAGCCTTCTGTTTTTTTGGCACGTCACAAATTGACAGGGCATATTGTGGTAAAGAAGTATGTAGAAGCAGATAGAATTGCTGTTTATAAAAAACTGAGTCAGATAGAAGATGCTCATCTGGAAAAGATATATGAGTATGCTGCTTATGAAGAACAGGGCATTGTCTTGATGGAATATATAAGCGGTGAGACTTTGCAGGAACTTTTGCAGGAAAAAAAGACTTTCTCAGAAAAAGAAGTGCGGGATATGGCAGTGGAACTTTGTATGGCACTTCAAAAAGTGCATAGGGCAGGCATTATACATAGAGATATCACTCCTAAAAATATTATGATTTCAAATGACGGCGTTTTGAAATTGATTGATTTTGGGATAGCCAGAGAAAAAAGGGAAGAAAAGGCACAGGATACGGAAATTTTGGGAACGCCGGGATATGCGGCGCCGGAACAGCACGGCTTTGTACAAACGGATAAACGGTCTGATATCTATGCGGTTGGAGTACTTATGAATGTAGCGTTGACCAGTGTTTTGCCGAGAGAGAAGCTTTATGATGGTTCTTTTTTCAAAAAAATGATACAGCGTTGCATCGAAATGGATGCAGAGAATCGGTATCAAAGTGTGGAAGAACTTTTAGCAGATTTATATAAAAATGGGCAGGAATATTATGTTTCTAAATGGCTTCCGGGATTTAGGACCGGGGTTGTCTGGAAAAATGTTGTGGCAGTCATAGGCTATTTCCTGATGATTTTACTGACCGTGATTTCTATTAAGGAATGCTCGCAAAGTTGGTATACTATATTGTTAGAAGCGGCAGCGGTTTTTCTGTATCTTTGGGTGCCTTTTATGATGATAACCAATATCGGTTATTGGGATAGAAAGTGGATTTTTGCCAAAATGCCGCGTGTAGTCATGATTGTGATACGTATTATTCTTGTACTGGTAACTTTTTATAATGGCGCTGTGTTAGATTTGTACGTATGGAGCGACCTTTTGGGGAAAGGAAAGAAATAATACTTTGTCGGCTGGCAGCAGACCAAATTGAAATTGACATCGTATACAATAAATACGAAGTCAATTTTTTTATGATTCAAAATGGACTTCATGACAGATAAAATGAGGTCTTTTTCATCCTCCGTGGCATGGCTCCATAATTGCAGCATTTTAGATATAATAGATAGGAAAATGAAGGAGATGCTGGGTAAAGAGGGAAAACAATATGGAAGTTATAGGAATTTTATCACTTATATTCGGAATTATAGGGCTTTTGTCATCAACATGGTATATAGGAATTTTACCATGTGTAGTAGGGATTGTGTTGGGGATTGTCGGATTGACGGATTTTTTGGCAGAGAAAAAATTTGCAACTGCCGGATTATTGATATCTATCTTGGGAACTGTTGTTTCTATATATATTTATGTATCAGATATTGATTCGGGAAGGCTTGTTGTAATACATAATAATGGAAAAAACCAAAGCGTGGATGTGGCAAGTAAAGCGTCAGATAGTTCTGGTTCAATGAACAGCGGATGGAGTGCTGATAAAAAAATGAGGAAAAGGAAACAAAGCAAAGCAGTAATAATAAAAGCGATAATGTATTATATCAAGATGATAATATTGTCATAACCTATCAGGGTATTAGTGAAAGCTTTTGGGGATATGATTTTGACCTTGTGGTGGAAAATAAATCCAACAGAACTTTAGAAGTACAAGTTAGGGAAATGGCGATAAATGGATTTATGGTAGATCCGGTATGCAGCATTGAAATTGCTCCCGGAAAGAAAGCTCGTGATGGGATAGGAATATGGGCTGATGATGCGGAAAATACACCGATGAATTCTATAAAAACGGCAGAAGCAAAATTCGCTATTATAGACTGGGATGATTATAATTTCGATTATGAGACACAAAGTGTGGTAATACAGTGATTTAATCATATGGGCAGCATGGTGTCTGGTAAATGTTATTCTCATTGTCATTGCAATGCGCAAGAAAAGAAAGGCTGAATAAGAAAAACGAAATACGGGGAATTGAAGGCGGCAGATTTCAGCCGCCTTTTAACATATTTTATATGAAAAATAGATTTCGCAAGCTTTTCAGAATTGTGTACCCATTTAAAACAGGTTATAATTGTATCAACAGATTAGAAATTGTGGAGGAGAATGCTTTGGATAAAGACTGGTTATTTGCAACAGATGAATATATCTGTGATTTAAGAACAGTTGCTGTATTAATAAAAGATAAGAAAATTCTTGTACAAAGAGATAGAAACGGAAATGAATTTGCATTACCTGGTGGTCATATAAAAATAGGAGAAACATTGGAAGATGGATTAATTCGTGAAACAATGGAAGAAATGGGAGTGAGAATAAAATGCAATCGTCTATTGTGGAGTGAAGAATGCTTTTGGGAGTGGAATGGAAAGCAGGCACATAATATTGCTTTTTATTTTCAGATTGAACTCTGTGATGATTTAGAAATCCCTGAAAATGGGGAATTTGTTTCACAGAAAGGTAATTGTGATGTGGTTATTGGCTGGATGCCTATCGAAGAAATTCAAAAGGTAACTATATATCCTGAATTTCTAAAAGAAGAAATATATCATCTAAATGAACCAATGAAACATTTTATTTCAAAGGGATGACTAATCAAATCAGAAGTTGATCAAAAAACTGGAAATGGATAGCAAACATGCAAAAGAAAGCCCCAAAACATAAAAAACGCTTATTACGCGGCAGGAAAAAAGACAGACACTTTTGGCATATAGCGATTGTTGTGATAATAGCATTGTTTTATGTTGCTCTAGCAGACACCGATGCAATTCCTGTAATATCGCGGCAGACAATACAAGCTGACAGCATGGAAGTCCACTTCATAGATGTTGGACAGGGCGACTGTACACTGGTAAAATGCGGTGACAGTGCGATGCTAATTGATACCGGAGATGATTCTCAAGGAACGGCGGTTCAGAATTATCTGCAAAAGCAGGGAATTAAAAAACTGGATTACTTAATCTTAACACATCCCGATGCCGACCACATTGGGGCAGCTCCGGTTATCATTACAAAGTTTCAGATTGACACGGTTTTCATATCTAATTTTGAAAAGGACAATAAAACATATCAGAAATTGATTCAGGCGTTAGATGACAAAAGACTTTCTTATGGTACGCCTGCGGTTGGAAACTCCTATCTGTTGGGAAAGGCGCAGTTTACGATACTGGCGCCGAATGATGTTTACGAGGATCCCAATAATGCGTCGATAGCAATCCTTTTACAGAACGGAGACAATCGTTTCCTTTTTTCGGGAGATGCGGAAGAAGAGGCGGAAAGCGATATTTTAATGAATGGCTACTCTATTTCGGCAGATGTATATCAAGTCGGGCATCATGGCTCGAGAACTTCATCTTCAAAGACCTTTTTAAATGCAGTGAATCCAACTTGGGCAGTGATTAGCTGTGCGGAGGGAAATGCCTATGGACATCCTCATGCGAAGACTTTGAATACGTTAAGGCGCATGGGGATAAAAGTATTCCGTACCGATGAGCAAGGAAGCATTGTGGCGCAATCGGATGGAAAAGAAATTACATGGAATTGTACGCCGAGCGAAACATGGAAAGTCGGAGAAGCTACGGGGAAATAGTAGGAGAAGTGAATAGAACAAAACATGACATGAAGGGGGTGACATACCATGCAGTTACCAATTTCAGAAAAATTAAATATCGGATATTTGAGCCGGTTATTTGACAATACATCGAATTGTTATAAGTTTTTCTGGTTTCAGGCGATTCTTAAAAAACTAAATAGAGACAATAACAGGTTTTCCTTTGATGAATTGGTTAATGAAATGATTGCTGATGCATGGTATATGGTAACAGAATGTCACCTTAGACTCGGACCGATAGGAGTTACTGATAATCTTGAAGAAGTGGTAAAATATATCGGCGTTATACATTCTTTTCCGTCATCGGAAAAACAGGATAAAATTATAGAATTTTTGAAAACGTGCGATGATAAGAAGGTTTTGAAATATAAGCAAGCTCTGATATTGAATGTACCGTATCGATTGCAGGTACCATTTTATGATGAGATTTCCATTGACGATAAAATGTGGTCAGGTTCAAAGGAAATATTATCCGATGAAATAAACAGGCAGAATAGATTGATGTACTATTTTGTAAAAATGAATGGATTGAAAACAGAAATAGAAATTAGTGATTTGTGGGTTGAATATCTTGTGAGCAATAGGGAAATTCTTAACGGCTGGCTGCAGTTAAACCTGATTCATTATTTGCAGAAGAGAAACCCAAGCGTACCGGGTATTGCGGAAAAAATCAAGCCACCGGGTTCGAGAGGTGTAGATAGAGTACGGAAATACTGGAGTTTGATTATAGAGATTGAGCCGGCTATTACGGATATCTATGGACATATCTCGTTGGCGGATGAAACAATATCCATAGACCATTTTGTCCCGTGGCAATTTGTGGCGCATGACGAATTGTGGAACTTACATCCTACAACAAGAGAGATTAACAGCAGCAAGAATAATTCATTACCATCATGGGAGCATTATTTTGAGCAGCTTGGAAATTTAGAGTATCGTGCTTACGAAATGCGGCAGCAGTATTTGCAGGTCAATGAAGAATTTGAAACTTGTTCACTTCATCATTTAAATAATCAGGAAATTCGCAATCAGTTGTATTGTGTGGGGTTGAACCGGGAACAGTTTATAGAAAGATTGGAGAAAGTAATAAAACCGGTTTATGAATCAGCTAAAAATTGTGGGTTTAGAGAATGGGTGTATAGCTAAAAGGAGTGAATATGAAAAAGACAATATATAATAAACTGGTGAGGGACAATATCCCGGAAATTATAAGAGATTCCGGTAAGGAATGCGATATTGAAATACTATCTGATGAAGAATACTTAAAAATGGTAGATGCGAAACTAGATGAGGAATTAGCAGAGTATCATAAAGAACAAAACTTAGAGGAACTTGCCGATTTACTTGAGGTTTTATATGCGGCGGCTGACGCAAGAGGATATTCTGCGGCAGAACTGGAAGATTGCCGGATAAAGAAGCAAAAAGAAAGAGGCGGATTTGAGAAGAAGATTTTGCTAAAAGAAGTTTTAGAGTGAAGGTGATGGAATGATTGAAAAAGGATACTTTGGAGAAGACAAAAATATAGAATTTAAAAGAGAACTTCCAAATAATCATGAGAGATTTCTTAAGGATATTATTGCCTTTTCAAATTGTACTGGCGGAAAAGTAGTTCTTGGAATCGAAGATGAAACTCATATTGTTTATGGAATTGGGGATGTGAGTCCGTTCAAATTATCAGATTCTATATCCAATATGATTTCTGATGCTTGTGCCCCACAGATTGAACCGGATATTTCTATTCATACGGTAGAGAATAAAACTTTGCTTGTAATAGATGTAGTTCCCGGAAAATTTAGACCATATTATATTGCCAGCAAGGGAAAAGAAACATCTGCCTATATCAGAATTAATGGGACAAGCAGACCGGCTGATACAAGAAAGCTACAGGAGTTGGAACTGGAAGGTCAAAATATTTCTTATGATTCCTTGCAGGAGATAGGGCAAGAATATGATGAAAAGAAGGCTTTCAATTTATGCAAAAAAATGAAACAGATTGCAATTGATTCCTGTAAGACAGAAGATGAGAAAGCAGCGATTAAAGAAATGACATTGGAAAAGTTGGAGGATTTTGGAATTCTGTGCAGAATTGGGAAAAATTTTTATCCAACGCATGCATTTGACCTTTTGACTGATAATAAAAACAAATATGCGAAAGTACAATGTGCATTATTTAAGGGGATAACAAGGGATGTGTTCATTGATAAGAAAGAATTTAATGGTCCTATCTATGAGCAAATAGAAGAAGCATATCAATTTGTTTTAAGGCATATTGATGTGGGCGCGGAGATTGATGGAATATATAGAAGTGATTCGTATGAACTTCCGGTATCGGCAATTAGAGAAATGATTGCCAATGCTGTTATACACAGAAGTTATTTAGACAAATCCTGTATACAGGTGAGTATTTTTGATGACAGATTAGAGGTATTATCGCCGGGAATGCTTTATAACGGACTGGATTTGGAAACCGCAAAAATGGGGAAATCAACTTGCAGAAATGAAGCCATTGCCGAGGCATTTCATTATATGCACATTATAGAAGCATGGGGGACTGGAATTCCAAGGATTATTAATAGATGTAAAGAATACGGTTTATCAGAACCTCTTTTTGAGGAGTTTGGAAACGGATTTAAGGTTACAATTTTTAGAAAAGTAAGCAATGACTCAAAAAAAGTAAGCAATGATTCAAAAAAAGTAAGCAATGATTCAAAAAAAGTAAGCAATGACTTAGAAAAAGTAAGCAATACTTTTGAGAAATATATTCCTTTATTGATGGATGCAGGAATCACAGAAAAATTTATAGAAAACATTGAAAAGGTATTTGCTGCAAGTGATATTGGTGTACCATTTGGACAGGCGAACATAATGGAATGGCTGAACTGCTCCAAATCGAAAGCAACAAATATTATGAATTCGATGAAGACAGCAAAAGTGATAAAGAAAGTAACAGGAGTAAGAGCTGGTCGGTATGAGTTTATAGAGTTATAAAAATTAAAAAATAAAATTTTTTCCCCCACTTGAAACTTTTTCCCCGTTTCATTCGTATTATTAGT
>CAZKOR010000106.1:10888-12515 GCA_964554405.1 uncultured Bacteroides sp.
ATGAACGTAAACGGAATCGGAAAACAAAATTATTATGAGAAAACAAAAGGAGCCAAAGGAAATCCGAAAGCGAGCGGCGGCGGATTTTATGAAAGTCTGTCTGAAAATTTAAGTGAAAGAACCGGAACTGAGCAGAGCAAGGAAAGTACATCAGTATCTAAGAGCGCGGGTGCAGTGGTGAACCCGGGATTTTCTTACCATAACGCAGCTTCCAAGGCGGCGGAGATAAGCGCTGTTTCGGAATGTGAAGTGCGCGGAATCGTCTATCAGGAGAGCGATTATATGAAAGTATATGCCGCAGACGGATATCGGCTGATGGCGCAGGTGAATGTGGACAAACGAAGTGTCTACATAGAACGAAAAAATGAAGACGGTACGGTTCAGGGATATGAAGTGAATGTTGATAAACTGAATAAAGATACGACAGATCCCGTTGAGCAGGCAGCATTGGAAGCGTGGGAGAAGAAGAGAAGCGAAGCGGAGGAAGATGGTGAAGAAGAACTGACACTGGAAGAGGCTTTGCTTCAATTCTATGAGTTCATTGAAGACAGGATTAAAAACGGACCGCCGAAATATTTGATAGGAAACTCTGAGTTTTCCATAGAAGAATGGGATAAGCTGTTAGAGGGCATAGACGGAGAACTGGATGCCATCAAGGAAGAACTGCGGGAGCGTATCGAAAAAATGAAAGAGCAGCAGATGAAAGCCGATGCCTCGAATGAACTGCAAAGCATGCAGGATGATTTGCAGGATGCTGAAAATAAAGAGTTGGAAGAAAAACTTCTGATGTCTCTTTTTCAGGATATGAGCAAGCTGTAGACGGCGTATGAGAATAAAAAGATAATGTGACAGGAGGAAATATCATGGCAGTAGCAGGAATTTTACAAGGGAATGCAGCGGTTTATAATCCGTATCAGCAAAATAGGACATCTAATAAGGGAACAGCAGGGGGATTTGGAGATACATATCACTGCGAAGAAGCCGCTTCGATACAGGCAAGTGCGGCGATAACTGTAAATAAAGATATTGACCCGGCGAAAGTAGACCCACGGAATGCTTCTTTTGAGGAAATTCAGGCATATAATAACTATCTCGTAGAAAAAGGATATTTGAAAATAGAGGATATCGGTTCTTTTGAGCATCCTGTAAAAGATGATAAAGAGAAAGCGGATTATTATACCGCATTGAAAGACTGGGCGGATTTGCAATTCAGCATCGGCAATATGGTTGGCTATAGCAAAGCAGCCAGAATGCGTGAGGCATGGACGAATGATATTGAGGATAAAGAGGGAACAGCAAAATATTTTAACGGTGTGCGGGCATGGTACAAAGAAGAGGGCGTATATTCGACAGCTCCGATACTTGGATTTGGCAGTACGGATGACGGGATGAGCTTTGATGCAATCTATGCAAAGGATTCTACTGCTGAAAATCCCATCATAGAGGTTAGGATGAGGGATAAGGACGGAGCCGTGAAAACGGTCAAGGTGAATGTGAATCAGGTAGACCCGACCAACGCCACGCAGCTTGAGATGTTAGCGCTTTTATGTCATCTGGATAAACAGGGCAATAGTACATTGATGCAAAGCTATAAGGATCTTATTTACCGTGCGAAGAACAGTACGAA
>CAZKOR010000107.1:0-12374 GCA_964554405.1 uncultured Bacteroides sp.
CAATGATACATACTGAAGTTCACTATGCAGACGAAATTACATGGGGAATACTTCCTTATGTTCCATGGCAGTATGAAAAATATTAATTTAATTCTAACTCGTATTTATACGGATAATAATTTCGTAATTCGTCTACGTCTATCTCATTCCCTACATAAGCCTTAAACCAATTCTCATAGTTTGGGTTATTCCAAACAGTACCATCTTCAAAAACAACTTGTTTAAGGCATATTAGTGAATATGTGACATGAGCAACTTCACCATTTTCAAGCTTTGGCAGATTTTCCATTAGTTCACCGTCATACAATGACCAACCACCATGATAATCTTCTGTTTGGTCCGGTAAAATGCTCGTCTTTGTCCGGACAAGATTCTCATAACTGCTTTCTGCACTGCTGTCAAGGAAATTCCAATGCAGTTTTAATGGTAAGCCATTTTCGTTATAAGCTGCCATACAATACTCTGTTTCAATAATGCGTTTATCTGTATTGTTCGTTAGTATGTCATGAATATAAGGACTCCCATCTTCGTAATAAAGAATATCTGCACTTTCATGAACAATCGACACTGTTCTGTTTTCATGGGACGTTGGCTGGGCTGCATATGCTCCAATAGAAAATCTCTGGGCAGACAACAGAAATACCGCCAAAAGTGAAATCATAGTAATTAGCTTTATCTTTTTCTTGAAGTTCATAATTGCACCTAACCTTTCTTTTAAAAGGAAAAATCTCTATGCTTTGCCATAATCTTCATTCCGTATGATAATTATACCATATATTCCTAATAATAAATATACTGTTAAACAAATGACTAATGCAATTGTGGGATATTGATTGCTATTAGAAAAGCAAAATGGAATACCACATAAATCTACAACGAAATGTAGGATAATCGGTATCCATAGATTTCGGGTTTTGACATAAACTGCTCCAAAATAAACACCCAATGCAGCAGCCCAGACAGCTTTGCATATAATTGTCATAAACGGCTGACCGAGCGCACCGAAAATATGTCCCAATCCAAACAATACAGATGAAATAATAATTGCGTATAATGCAGCATTATTTCGCTTCCCAAACCATTTTTCAATGATATTCTGCAATAATCCTCTCAAATAAAGTTCTTCCATTATTGCCACACCTATATAATACACTATACCTTCTATTAAAACTCTCCATATTGTTGGTTTATTATTAAACGGCATAAGTCCTATGCAAAAGGCAGCTCCAACAATAAGTGTGGCTGCAAGCGCAGATATACCGTATTTTTTTATGCCACTCCAAATTCCATGAAATTGCATTCCAAAATTCCATTCCTTTATAATAGTTTTCTTGCATAGGAAACATAAAACAAAGGCTATTGCAAAATTAATCATTAAAGAAAAATAAATTGGCTCTATATCCATAATTTGTATATTGCAGAACAAAGCCGCAGGTAATGCTGTCATTTCCATAAAAGTCATTATTATTGTCAATACAACAACACTGATTGATACACGTCTGCTTATCATAATGCATTCTCCGTAATTTCTCATTTCTTGAACCACTTAATGACACTATTCTAGCACAACTTCACCCGGAAAGGAAGATGGTGCCCTTGCGCTCAACACAGCTGATAAATAAAAAAAGGATTGTTAAATGATATACAATCCTTTATCAGTTATGCTATTCTACTACAAATCCTTCCGCCACCTGCTTGAGTTCCATAGCTATCTGCACATTTTGGCATGTTTCCTTGTAAATATCACTCGTAGAATTGGATATGTCGATAACGTTTCCTGCAACATTCTGTATCCCCAAAGCACTTTCCTCAACAGATGATGAGATACCACCGATATTTTGCACCACTGTAGAAATCTGTCTGTTTATGGAATCAACGCTTTCCTGTATTCTGCCCATAATATCAGAAACGGTATCCGCATCATTGGAATACTGCACTGACATTGTCTCAAAGTTTTTGTAGTCTTCCATAATATCTGCATCAACAAAAGTCAACATCTTCTTGCTGCATGCACTCAAAGACTGTACAACAGATATAATTTTGTTGTTTAATTCCTGTATTGCCGCAGCGTTTGTCTTACTATTATCTGCTAAATTACGAATTTCCTCTGCTACAACTGCAAATCCTTTACCGGATTCTCCTGCCCTTGCCGCTTCAATAGCCGCGTTTAACGCCAGAAGATTCGTCTGCTCAGCAATGCTCAGGATAGTGGATGTCAGTTCATTCACTTTATCAATGTTTCGGCTTTCTTCAATACTGTTGGACATTGCATCTTTGATTGACTCAACCATTGTTTCTGATTTTTGTCTGCTTTCTGTGGTTTGCATACGGATATATCCGGCTCTTTCTTTTAAATCTGCAACAAAGTCTGTCCCTTCATTCACCTTCACCGTAATGTCGCCTGTTTCTCCGGAAATTCCCTGCATTTCACCTTTCATTTGACTAATCAATGTTGAAACTTCTTTGCTTCCTGCGGAAAGTTCTTCCATCACAGCTGATAAATCTGTTATTTTTTCATTAGAATCCGCAAATTGTACTTCTGTTCTATTAGCAGCTTCCTCCATGCTTACAGCTGTTTTCTGAATCCTCAATGTAATTTTCTGAAAAGCTTCTAATAGTTGGTTCATACTTCCCATCAACAGACCAACTTCATCCTTTCGCTTAATTTCAAATCTTTCAGTAAAATCACCTCTGCCCTCTGATACTTCCAATGCTATCTGCTGCATTCTATGACTTGTCGCTTTAACAGGTTTTAATAGTTCTCTGTAAATAATAAAAATAGAAATAATAGTACTTAAAATGCAGATTATTGATACAATCCAGTTGCTTCCATTCGCTATCTGAATACGATTCGCCAAGTCAGTCTGCGCCTCTTTTAAGCACTTGTCAAATGTTTCCTCTAAAGTCAAACAGGTCTGCTCCTGTGAAAGAATCACAGTTAATGCGTCCGTTCCCATATACATCTTTGCTCCGCCAAAGTCATTGTCTTTTCTCAGTCCGCTGACTGTCTGCATACTTTCCAACAGCGCACTGCATCCGACGGCATACTGCTCATATATTGTTATCAACTCTTGCTTTTCCGTCATTGTACAATATGTCTGTAGTTCTGTAAGTAATTCCTTTATGGCACTCACTTCGGTGTCCAAATTTCCATAGATATCTCCGGCAATTGCCAAATCTTCATCGGAACTGCCTATCAAAATGTTGGCATATTTCTGTACGGTTTCAACTCTTTTACCGACTGTGCCATATAATTCCTGAATCTGGACATAAACTTCATTCATTTGCGTTGCAGCTATTTCGATTCTCTCTAAGTTAGCACTTGAAAAAAAAGTGTTAAACAATACCGCTGCTAAAATGACTGACAAGCTAATTAAAACTTTTACCCGAATTGATACGCTTTTGGACATTTCCTGTTCATCCTTTCTTTTTCTTCATATCATACATTTCCTGATCAGCCTGTTTCATAAGCTGCTCCAATTTAAAGTCCTGTGTAATGGAAACCGATTGAAATCCTATACTTGCACTCATTTCGTAAGGTTTCTCATTCTGTTGTCTGCATTCTTCAAGCATTGGATTCAGTTTATCTATCAACCCTGTAAATTCATCTCCTTTGATAAACTTTCCTAAAACTACAAATTCATCACCACCATAACGCATCAGCAATTGCTTCTCATGTTTAAGTTTTTTCATATAATCGGCCACCGTTTTAATGTAAAAATCTCCCTCTTCATGCCCATATCCATCATTCACATGTTTCAATTTATTAATGTCTACAAACATCATGCCTATGGGGGTATCATGCTGCTTACACTCTTTTAGAAGTTTATCTGCAAAGTGAAAAAAACCGGCTCTGTTATAAATCTGTGTCAGACTATCTAACATCCAGACATCTCTAAGTTTCTTTACCAACCGCTTAAGCTCGCTCTGCTTACGCATATTTTCCAAGGCATTTGAAATATTCATAAGCCATACTTGAAACTGTGTACTGTTATATGGAAGTTCGCTTCCGCACATAACCAAATATCCCAGACAGTTCTTTCTGAAATGTACCGGTGCAACAATGCACATTTGATTTCCTATCTTATCCATACACGCGCTGGGTAAGAGTTCTTTACAATCAAAATATGGATATTCTGTAAAGTTTCCCTTTTCATATGCAATCGGAATATATATTTTCTCTGAATAATTTTCTTTAATTTGATAACTATATTCTATTTTATTTTCGGATACACTGTCCTCACAGAGACATAGATACATAAAGGAAAAATCCAATTGTGCAATATATCTTTTCCGACTTGAAAACCATGTCTGCTAAATTCTAAATAAGCGCCTAATGCCATATCATCATTAGCACAAATAAGTGCATCCGGCAATTTTTCTCCCATTTCCGGCAAATGTCCGGCAAGCATTTTTCCACTGTCTATCCAAAAGTCACCATAGTGAATCTTATTCTCCTCCAATGTTAAGCCATGCTCTTTTATGGCATCCACAACACCTTTTAGCCTTTCAACACTTTCCGGATTCTGCTTTGGGCCGGATAAATAACAGATATCCTGTACCCCATGCACTTCTATCAGATGTGTTACAATATCATGCATAGCTTCCCGATTATCCACATGATAGACCGGCATTTCGGGAATATGACTTTCTATACTGATGACAGGCGTTCCCGATTCCCTGATTCGCTGTGTAATTTCAGTGGCAAATTGTTCATTCTGTATGGTATCTCTTGCAAAAATAATTCCGTCATACCGTGCAAAATCCGGCAAGAATAAAATTTGAAATTCTCCAATTCCATATTCTGACTGCTTGTATATATCACCATTACAAGTAAATACAAAAATATTAATATTTTCCTCATCTGCATATTTCATAATTCCTTCCAGAAGACGTCTCTGGGTTTCATATGCGATGCCACCAACAAGCACAGCAATTTTCATAGGCTTTCTCCATCATTATCGAATCGATAAGTTCCACATTCCAATGTGTAGCTTTTACCATTTGGAAACATTACTTTTGCATTTGCATTAAATGGTATTTCCATATAATACTGAAAACCGGTTTTATCGTTATAATCCCAATTACTTACAAAGGTACCAAATACCGATTCCCATTTCCCGTTTACATGAGAAAATCTTTTATCCGGCATAGGCTGTATTGCCATCTTTACTTCCTTATCCATTTCCGGTCTAAATCCACACATATAACGATACATCCAGTCCGCAATGCTTCCGTATGCATAATGATTTAAGCTGTTCATTCCCGTTCCGCTTATCATGCCGTTTTCATCCAGTGAATTCCATCGTTCCCAAACTGTCGTTGCGCCAAGATTCACCTCATAAAGCCATCCCGGATACTCTTCATTCAAAAGCAGATCATAGGCCAAGTCGTTTAGACCGTTATCTGATAATGCCGGACATAAAACAGGTGTTCCTATAAATCCGGTGTTCAGCTGTCCGTTATTTTCCTTTATTAAAGTTTTCAGATCTTCTTTCAGCTTTTCTTTTCCATTATCAGGATAAAGTCCAATATGTAATAAAAAGGCACATGCCGTTTGTGTCAGCTCTATATTTAATTTACTTTCTTTTGAAAAATAAAATTTATTAAATGCTTTTTTAATGCACTCTGCTAATTCCTGATATTCCTGCGACTCATCGAGTTCCAGAACCTCCGCTGCCTTTGCTACTGTCAAAGCTGACTGATAGTAACATGCAGATGCCAGAAACTGAGGGTCTGTCTTACCGATCGGGTTATGAATGTTACCGTTATCCAACGCCAACCAGTCCCCCAAATGTCTGTCATTCTGCCACAAATTGGGCACTTCATTTTCTTTCGCCCTCATTCGGATATATTCTACCCATGCCTTCATCATCGGATATTGCTCTCTCAATAAAGATGCATCTCCATAATACTGATACAAAGTCCACGGAAGCATAGTCGCCACATCACCCCAAATGCAGGCTCCGCCATCCAGATAAAAGGGATTAGTATTCTCTTTGACCGGAACTTTTGGTCTTGGTACAAAAAACGGAACTGCACCATTCATTAGTTTTTGTTCCAGATACAGACTCTTTGCGTAATGTCTGAAAAACGCGCTGCCGTCCATATGAAAACAAGCCGTAGGAGCAAAAATATTTGCATCGCCGGTCCATCCCATACGTTCATCCCGTTGAGGACAATCTGTCGGAATATCCAGAAAGTTGCACTTTTGCGAACGTACTGTATTATCAAACAATTTATTTACTTTAGGATTCGAGGTTTCGATTCTTCCGGTTTCCTCAATATCTGACATTATCCTGTAGGCACGGTAAGTCAGTTTTTGATTCCTTTTCAAGCCTTCCACTTTAACATAACGGAATCCATAATATGTAAAATGAGGACGGACAGTTTTCTTTGTTCCATCAGAAATAAAAATAAATTCTGCCTTTGCCGTCCTTAGATTGTCTCTATAGAACTCTTGATTCTGCAACACTTCCCCGTATTGCAGTTTAAGCTGCTGTCCCCGCTCCAATTCACCATGAAATTCTACCCATCCGGTAATGGCTTCGCCAAAATCTAATAACAAATATCCATCCGGATACATCTCTTCCGAAACAGGACTAAATTCTTCCGTTTTACGAATGGGCGGGTTCGTTCTGCTCACCAACAAGGATTTATCATCCTGTAATACCTCGATAGGAAGCTGCATAGGTTCCAACGTGTCATCCTGTTTTTCTCCATCATAAATTCCGTTTTCCAGAATATTGCCTGAATATGCCTTCCAGTCTTCATCTGTACAAATCAGCTGCATCTTGCCGGATTTATATTCCAAATGCAATTCGGCAATACATTTTTTTCTGTTTCCATAAAGGTCTAAATACACATCATCGAACCCGAACCGGCCCTTATACCAGCCTTCTCCTAAAAGAATACTAATTCGGTTATCTTCTTTTTTCAACATTTCAGTAACATCGAAAGTCTGATATTCCATTAACAAATCATAGGAATGATATCCCGGCAAAAGATATTCATTCCCTGCCTTGATGCCATTAATATCTACCTCGTAAAGTCCCGCGCCGAAAATGTATAATCTCGCTTTTTCAATTTCGCTTTCCACTGTAAAATCGCGGTACAAAACAGGCATTCTCGTTTTATCTTCCGACACCGAAATCCAATCAGCACCCCATTTTTCTTCCAGCTTGCCTGTTTCAAACCATGCCGTCTTGCTTTCCGCACTTTCATTCAATTGTGTTTCCGTATTTGACACTCCTACAATCACTTTCCAAAAATAACGCGTTCTGGGCTTCAGATTCATCTGTACCGTCAGACTGCACTGTCTGTAATTATGCATAATACCGCTGTCATAAACAAATCTGCTCATATCTTCTGTCTCAGATATAATTACCCGCACTTCGTTTGAAAATTTTGCAGTAGTTTCTATTACTTTCCAAGAAAGTGTCAGATATGAGAAATCATACCCTATCGGATTTTCTAAATGATTGACTCTTAAATGTTCTATTCTCATAATGAAAGTTCTTTCCTTCCACAAAATGGATCTATCGGATTTATACCCTTAAAACTGTTGTTTCCGGTTATCTTTTCAACAACAGACCCTATTACATATTCGTTGTTGGAGTAACAGTTAATATATGTTTTAATCATCGGTACATCCAGCAAGTGGTATGGATTTGCCATACTGATAAACACCACCGGAATCTCATTTGCAAACCATGGCACATTATTCCCCTGTCCCCAGAATGTGTACCAATTTAATCTGTTTGTAGTCTGGTTGCTGGCATTTTCAACATTGCCGATATAGATTACTAAATCATATTTTTCCTTAAATCTTTTTACGTTGTCAACGCCTACTTCAAAATTTTCTTTCTCATAAACAAAAACCTGAAAGTTCTTTTTCTCTAATTCTTTTTTTACCTGCGGTAATACGCGCTCATTAGATGGAAAGTTCCCCATAATTTCAAGCAGGACTTTAGGGTATTTTTCTGCATCTATCGGAAGCAGTTTCTGTGTATCTTTCACCAAAGTAATAGAAGCATCCGCTAACTCTTTTGCCCATTCCGTATGTTGTTTACTCTTTAATGTCTGTAGACTGTCTGCCGACGGAACAAGAGTCCCCGATGCCTTTTTCTCATGAAGTTTTAATGCTGCTTTTAATGCTAAAATTCTTCTGTTGGCATCCATCAAACGTTTCTCCGAAAGAATACCATTGTTGTACCCATCCATCATAAACTGATAGTCTTCTGCTAAATCTTTATTGAACAGAAACATATCACAGCCGCTTTCAATGGCAAGGGGCACAGATTTTTCTCTTGCCATTGCTGCAGTAAATCCTACCATCGGCGTTGCATCTGAGATAATCAAACCATTAAAGCCTAATTTATCACGCAGCAGGTTATTTAAAAGTTCTTTAGATAAAGATGCGGGAATAATATTTCCCTTAGTCAGAGGATTATAATGCTCCTGATAAGCCGGCATCGCAATATGTCCCGCCATAACTGTCAGCGCTCCATCTTCAATTAACTTTTGGTATATCTTTCCATAAGTTGCATCCCATTCCTCCATCGACAAGCTGTTGACAGAAGTAAGCAGATGCTGGTCTCTCTCATCTACTCCATCGCCGGGGAAATGCTTAATCGATACTGCCACATTACATTCCGTTGCAGCACGCATATATTCCTTCGCATAGGAATACACAATCTCAGGATTGTTACCGTAGGTTCTTACATTGGTGATAGGATTGTGATAATTCATATCAATATCAACTACAGGTGCAAATGCCCAGTTAATTCCAAGAGCCGCTGCTTCCGTACATGCAATTTTCCCAAGTCGGTAAGCGTATTTTTTATCACCTGCCGCCGCACATGCCATCTGCTTTCCATAAGGCGTTCCATCAGTGGCTGCGCCATCCCCGCCTGCTTCAAGGTTTGAGGGAATCAATAACGGGATGTGGGAATGATTCTGCGCATATTCAAAAGTCCTTCTCATTTCTTCACCCACACCATCACGGAAAAACAATCCGCCTATATGAAATCCCAACATCATATCCAGATATTCCGGATCTGTGGAATATCCAATCGGGCAAAAGAGCGCTCCGATTTTTTCTTCCAGAGTCATCTTCTCCAATGTTTTTTCTACCCATTCAATATCTGTATCGTTTAAACAAAAAGGCTTCTTTTTTAAGTCCATCTCTTCCCCACCTTCTACTAATTTTAATTGTTATGCTACGATTTCAAGCAAGTCACCGAAAGAATTCATCGCATGAGTAACCGCTTCGCTTTCTGCAGCTTCTCCCAGTCCGGCACTTTTAAATCCTCCGGCTTTTGCAGCTTCTATACCTGCCTTTGCATCTTCTACCACGAGGCAATCAGTTGGTTCCATATGTAAAAACTCCGCTGCCTTTATAAAAACTTCCGGATCGGGTTTCGATTTGGAAATATTAGTTCCATCACTGACAGCATCAAAATAATCCTTTAACCCCAAACGTTCCAGAATAAATTTTGCATTTTTGCTTGACGATCCGATTGCAAGCTTTAGCCCTCTTTTTCGAAGCTCATTCAGAGTCTCTTTAACCTCAGAAGATAGATCTTTTTCAGTCATCTGACCAAGCAGCTCTACATATATTTTGTTTTTTTCTTCTGCTAATTTCTGCTTTTCTTCCTGAGAAAGTTCTTTATCATACCTTTCCAGAATGATTTCCAGACTTTCCATCCGGCTGACTCCCCTTAACCGGTTATTTATCGTTTCATCGAAATAAATCCCCATACTGTCCGCCATTTTTTTCCACGCCAGATAATGGTATTTATCCGTAAAGCAAATTACGCCATCTAAATCAAATATCACTGCTTTATAGTTCATTTTGCCCTCCAGAAAAATCTTTTTATTTTTTCATCATATATTTTTTGAAAGTGACCAATTCAATCACCTTATTTTCATTATTTAAGTAAATCAAGAAACATACTAAAATCAATGCTGTTACGATCTGCTGGATGGAAGCATCCACATTCAGTCTTGCATACATCAGAGAGATGAATGCTGTCGTAACCGCCCCCAACAGATAACCGATTTTTTCATTGCAAAATCTGCCAATAAATCCTCCGATAAACATTGGAAGAAATGCTGTAAACATAACACCGATTGAGCCGAAATTTAAAGCCATCTGTATTGTTCCCGTGTTAGTTGCACTTATAAAGCCAACTACACCCATAAGCGCTCCGGCAATCGTATAACAGCAAACTGCATTGGGAACTTCTTTAATTCCTGTGTTCACTGATACTTTCTGTCCGGAAACAAGAGACTTATATTCATAGCCAAACTGCGTGTGATCAAAAAGAAAGATAAAAATTAATAAACCAAATATAATTACAAGTGCATAATTGAATATGCCCGGGAAACTGGTAAGTTCCGTATTTGCCACAAACGATACACCGTATCCTGATGTAATCGCAAACGCGAGACCTTCATAAAACAGTGCCACACCAAGAGATACGATGATGGGCGGAAGTTTTACAATAACATAAATCAATCCTGACACCAGCCCAAGCACCGCTCCTGCTAGAATTGAAATGATAAGCATCGGCACAGTAGGCAAACCAAGTGATGTACAGATGGATGCGCTGATTACAGACGACAATAATGATATTGAGCCAATAGAGAAATCAAATCTGCCGCTGTTTAGATTGAGTGATAATGCAAATGTTGTAAGCATTACAGATGCCGTTGCTCTAAAAAATAATATCCAGTTTCCTTCAGTTTCAAATAATTTCACGCCTTTTACGCTGCACAGTATGAGCACAATCAGAAAGGTCGCTACGGGAATTGCCGCTGTTCCTGCTATTCGTTTAAAAATATTTGTATTATTTGTTTTCATATCATCATTCCTTACTATTTTTGTGTTGCAGGGCAGCGGTGGACGAATGTCCACCTGCCTTCTGCGTAACTTCCTTAACTTTCAAATCATTATTTACCCTGAATTTCTTCAAAACTGTACTTACTTACAAAACTCTCAAAGGATGCATAATCTGCTGTCAACAAAGTATCTAACATTTCCTTTGTATAAGCCGGTGAATCCACACTACTGTCTACTGCATAGTACGTATTAAACTCATCTGCACTGGTTGCTACCCAATATCCCTGACTCAGTGCAAGTGCGCTTCCGTCTGCCGTGCGAATCGGTGAACCTAAAGTCGCTCTGTACGTTGCAATAAAAATCGGTCCAATGCTGGCAGAAAATTTACCTGCAAGATAATCAAGCATTCCAGCTCCCATCGCTTCACCATAGCTGCTTGCGTAAGCATCCACACTGGCAATCTTAACATCTGTGCCGGAGATTGCCGTACCAAAGAAATCAGAACCGTTTCCTACCGCAAGAATTACTTCCAAATCTGCTGCCTGTGCCATCTGTGCACATTTTCCAAACCATGCGTCATCCATATCATATCCGCCGACATAACCCAGAATATTAACATCACCGATAGCGCCTGTCTTTACTTCACCGTCTGCAAAAATCTGACCGATAATAGCACCCTGATCCGTTGCTCCCTGGTAGTTCGCACCATCACCGCCTGCTTCAACCATAGCCGTCAACATACCGGCTGCACGATAAATATGCATTTCGGTATAATACGGAATTGCTCCACCGAAGATAGCAAAGTTCTTTACACCCTGATCCAGATAATGTTTAGCCATGTTATAACCGGTCTCAAATTCCACATTAAGAGAAGGTCCGATTGCGCCTACATAATGCTCATAACCTTTATAGGTTTCATATTCTTCTTCGGTCAAAGTACCTGTAGCAACCGCATAGTACACACCAGCCTCCTCACACTGCTCAAGCTGTGCCGCACGGTCGAAAGATGAAAATGATATGATGGCTTTACAGTTATTTGTAATAAAGGTATCAATTGCTGAGGTTTCACCTGCCGCATCTGTAAGTTCATCGGAATAAATCATTTCAACATTGTATTGTTTCTGAATGTATTCCGTGTAATAGGTACGGAACGCAAGTGCTTCTGCAGTGGTTGCATCTGATACCAGAATACCCATCTTTACCGTCTTACTCATATCAAGGTCTGATGCTGCGCTTTCATTTGATGCCGCAGCATCTCCGGATTGCGCCGCCTGTCCCTCAGTTCCTGTACTGCTTGTGTTGCTTCCTGTGTTCGAACCGTTGTTGCCGCAGCCCGTTAACATTGATATTGTCATAGCTGCCGTAAGCAATAATGCCCAAAACTTTTTCATTAGATATTTCCTCCTTTACTTGTCATTTCTACGTTTTATGTATTAAGTGTTTCCACGAAATACCAAATCTGTTATCTGGGAAGCATTTTCCCTCTCTGATCGCTGGTTGCCAGAAATACAACCAGAATAAAGATTGC
>CAZKOR010000108.1:0-12347 GCA_964554405.1 uncultured Bacteroides sp.
GAAAAATAAAGGGTAAAATCACCAATCGTCATGCTGCCATGAAAATATTGATAGACCAAATAAGCATATGCGCATCCGTTCCTAAAAAAGATTAACACCCCATTAAGAAGCATCTTTTCCAAATCATATCGGGCTGTTCTTTCTTCAACCTTATCTTTTTCAATTAAGGCTGTATCGGCAATACTGCGAAGCCACGGAACCATGGAAAAAATGCGGATATCTTTTCCTTCCCTGATTCCTCTTGTATGATAAGCAATATAATTCAGCTTCCTGTTTACCTTGGCTCTTTCCTCCTGTAAAAGGTGCTTGCGTGTTTCTGAATGCGTCCCATACCACAGCTCTATGCCAAACATAATAAATAATAACATAAGGATCAATGGATGGAGAATAAAGATAATCGTGCTCAGGGCTAGAAGACCTCCCAGACATTCCAAAAGTTCCGTCACTCTCCGCATATAAGTGACAACGCCAAAATTAGGATCGCCGATGGCATATCTTGCCTTTTCCGCACTGATTTTCCCTAAATGCGAAGCAAACAGTTCATAATCAAGATCCATCATTTTTTCTTCCCACTTTGTTTTCAGTCTCGTAAAAAGAAAGACATAGGAACAACTGTCAATACTGTTATGCACAATTGCATTCACAGCAGATGCAATCAATAGTGCCGCGCCGGTTATCAGAATCCACAGAAACAGAACACTTAAATCCGCTCTGTTCTCAATCAGGTCTAAAATAATCTTGGGAATCCAAATAATGATTAAAGATAGAAATATCTGTGAAACACTTCCCCAAAAAGGAAGTAAAATACTGCCGTTCCTGAATAAATATAATTCATGGAACAGATAAAAGAAATTTTTTTTCATTTACATATCCTCACAATTCTTCGAAAGTTTTTTATTTTACCGCAAAACAAAAAAGCTGCGGCAAAACCGCAACAAAAACAAACACCATCCGTTATTGTGAGGAAATTCTCACTCAAACAAAGGTATCATCATGTATTTGATGCGGGAGAATAAACGGCACAATATTTATTAGCGCATTCTTCCACATGCAAAAATCAACATGACAAAACCCTCCTTTGAATATCTGTATTAAGAATAGCATACAATTCAAGTTTTGTCCAACAAAAAATCAGTCAATTTCACAATTTTGATGCCATCCTGAGTAATCGGCTCTGTACATTCACTTGCAATAACCATTTTTTCATAATTATCACGGACTTTTCTAAGAGGAGCCAGCTCCCGCTCTCTTGTAGATTGTTCATTCATTGATTCCGTAACTTGAATATATCGTTTGGTATCTGCATTAGTAGCGATAAAATCTATTTCTCTTTCATCTACTTTGCCAATCGCTACATCATATCCCCTGCGAAGCAGCTCAAAATATACAATATTTTCTATGATATGCCCTGTATCCATATCACGAAAACCAAGCAGATAGTTGCGCAAACCAATATCTACAATATAATATTTTCCCAATGTTCTCAGATATTCTTTCCCTTTGATATCAAAACGCTTGATTTCATAAAAAACATATGCTTCCAATAGTGCACTGACATAAGCCTGAATTGTCTGAACTGCGGGCTTTCCTTTTCTTTCAGACACATCAATCCGTTTTTCATTTACAAGTGTATTGCCGATAGAGGTAATAGAAGTATTGTTGCAAATATTATCTGCTAAAAACATTACAATTTTCCGCAACAAATCCGAATCCGTAATTTGTCTTTGTCCTCTGCGTTTTTCTCTTTCCAGAATATCTCTTACTACAACAGTAGAATATACACCATCCAGAAGTGTCAGCGCCATATCGGTATTTAGTCCGGTATCGATAATTCCGGGCATACCGCCAAAACGTATATAAGCGTCAAGTAACTCACCCGGTTCATAACTTTCTCCATCGGCATCATAGATATATTTTTTTATGACTCCTGATGGATTTTTCCTTTCTTTTATGGTGTAACCGTAAAAATCAATAAACTCTGCAAAAGACAGAGGCAGCATTTTTATCTCAATGCTGCGTCCGGCAAGATAGGTCGCATATTCTCCGGAAAGCAGATATGCGTTAGAACCTGTAATATAGATGTCACAATCGAAATCAACACGGAAAGCATTGACAGCATCCTGCCATGCTTCTACGCGCTGAATTTCATCAAAGAACATATAGGCTTTTTTGTCTTTAGGCAGTTTTCTTTCTACATAATCATATACTTCCTTAGCTGTCATATTGCGGTAATTCATAGATTCAAAATTCATCTCAATGATTTGAGTTTCAGCGATACCGCTATTTTTTAAATGTTCTATCATTAATTTCATAAGACTTGATTTACCACAGCGGCGAATACCTGTTATTATTTTAACAGGTTCCGTGTCTTGAAAGGCAATCAGTTTACGCAAGTACAAATCCCGGTTTTTGAGAACCGCTTTCTTTTTTAACATTGGAAATGACCTCCATAGAGTTCTGTTTCCTATAACATAACACAAACTTCTAAAAAAAACAAGTTTGTAACATCAATGTTAAAAAACTTTCCTTAACTTTCTATAAGCTCTTATCCCGTTCCAGTTCTCTCAGCCTTTCATTGATCCTTTTTGCCTCATTTCGGTTAAACAGATAGAAGCAGGACCAGATCAGCATGAAAATACCGCATGAGCATAAAAACTGTAAGACAGAAAGGAGCATCCTGTCCGGATGAAAAGGAAACCATCTCAAATTTATACCGACAGGATAGAAAACACCCATTCCGACACATAAATGTATAATCACTTTCCAAAATCCGCCCGGGCGGTCAAACTGATAAACAATAGACGTACTACCGCAGGCAATACCTACGACCATAGCGCCTATGGACTGTCTTGCAAAATCTTTGAATATCTGCATCAATATCTCTTTTCCACCCCAAATAAAGTAAGACAAACACATGATAACAAAGAAAGTGCATCCTAAAGAAATACCATATAAAATATATTTGAACACTAATTTAATTGTATGTTTCATTCTAATCCCAACCTTTCTTTGAAACTTTTACGAAAACTTCTGGAAATGTAATCTGTAATCCCGTTTTTCATTACCAGCTCCATTGTTCCGTTAAAACTTGCCTCTACATGATCGATCTGGTTGATATTAACAATTGCTGATTTAGAAATACGTACAAAATAAATATCAAGCATATTATCCAATTCATACAGGGGTTTATCCAACAGATACCTGTTTTTGTGCTTATCATAACAGACAATTTCCCTGCCTTCAGTACGTATCAACGATATGTCTTCCGGCTTGATAAAATAAGTTTTTCTATCTTTTGCTGCAATCAGAACCTGAGAATTTGCACTTTCTTTTTCCAGCATAGAAATTATTTCAGCAATCGTTTCGGTCATTTTGTTTATATGAAGAACTGCATATTGTTCTTTATAATCAGTGCTGATTTTGCACTCCACTTTCATAGATTCCCCCCTCCTTTCTTCATATATTATAGCACGTCAAAACAGTGGGCGCGTGCATTTCAAACAAGAAATCCAACCTCTTGCACATCACAGACTGCCGCTCCCCCCTTACCCTGTTGTTTTCTCTCAAAACCCATTATAAACTAACAATATCAAATATCATGAAAGTGGGAGGAATCAATATGTCACAGACAATTGTACAAGTGGAAAATCTGAATCTGACTTATAAAAATTTACATGCGGTTCAGAATATTTCGTTCTCTGCGAAATCTGGAGAGATTTTGGCCATTATCGGGCAGAACGGCTCCGGAAAGACATCGACTGTGGAGTGCATAGAGGGTTTGCGAAAACCGGACAGCGGCCTGATCCGGGTTTTTGGAAAAGACCCATGGCTGCACCGCAGTGAAGTATATAAGGAAATGGGTGTTCAATTACAGGAAGCGGAGTATTTTTCAAAAATCAGAGTAGAGGAACAATGCAGACTATTTGCTGGTTTTTATGAAAGACCTGCTGATTGGAATTTATTACTGACACAGATGGGACTTGATGAAAAAAGAAAACGTCCACTCCACAAACTATCTGGCGGGGAAAAGCAGCGACTGTCCATTCTGCTTTCCCTGATAGGGCGTCCAAAACTTTTAGTGTTGGATGAATTAACGACAGGACTTGACCCGGAAGCAAGACAGAATATATGGATCAGCTTTGAGAATATCAGGAAAGGCGGCGTGACAATCATTATGGTTTCCCACTATCTGGACGAGGTAGAAGCCCTTGCGGACAAAATCCTCTATCTGGAAAAAGGAAAACAGCAGTTCTTCGGAACAAAGCAGGGATTTCGGGAGTATGCGAAAAAACGGATTTCTCAGGATGAATGGAGAGAAAATCTCTCACTGGAAAAACTTTACTTAATGCTTGCACCAAAAACAACAGGACTTACGATGGAGGGGATATTATGAAAAGATTTGCACTTATATGTGAAATGGAATTTCGATTGTTTATACGGGATTTTTTCAGCTTTTTCTTTGCGCTTGTGTTTCCTGTACTGATGCTCCTTTTATTTGGCGGCATCTTTGGAAATACACCGGTTTATGACGGGGCAGACATCAGAATGATGGACATTTCTGTGCCGGCGTACTCTGTCATGGTGATAGGAGTTACCGGGCTTATGTCTCTGCCTTTAACATTATCGGGTTACAAAGAGAAAAAAATTTATAAGAGATTTGATGCAACACCAGTTGGAAAGAAAAGCATCATGTTGGCGCAGGTATTCGTCAATCTTACCATGACACTGATAGGAATTTCCATTTTGCTAACAGCCGGAAAGCTTCTTTACCGGATACAAATCAAAGGCGCCTTTCTTTCCATTTGTATAAGTATTTTATTTTCCATAACTTCCATGTTTTCTTTAGGATTTCTTTTTACTGCTATCGGGCGGGATTTAAAAAGCACGACTTTGCTTTGCTATCTTTTTTATTTTATTATGCTGTTTTTGTCCGGTGCGACAATGCCGGATATGCTGTTCCCTGATACCATCAAAAAAATCTCTGACTTTTTGCCAATGACCTATGCAGTCGATCTGATGCAGGGGGTTTTTGTCGGAGACAGCCTTAACCTGCATGGAATGGAATTATTGATTCTCGGGGCAATGACAGTGATATGTACTGCTGTCGGAGCTGTTTTATACAGCAAAAAAGACTGGACATAGCTTTATATAAGTTCTTCCCTCTTGTCCAGAATTGCCATCGCCGCCGCACACGCAGGGCAGTCGCAATATTTTGCACCGGCTGCCTTGCGTTCTTTTGCACGGGAAATCTCCTTTTGCGCACCTTCTTCACCGCCAAATACATTCGCTCCGGCTTCCGAAGCAGCAAAAGCAATGTATCTGTCAATCGGCAGAAGGGATTCTTCTAACTCGGTAAGAAGTTTTGCTGTCTGTGCGGCTTCTTTCTCTGTTTCAAGTGCATTCATCCAGTCTGCCGCCGCTGCTTTTGCCTCCTCACAACAGTAAGGAATGCTTGTCATTTCGTTTAGTTTTTGAATTACATATTCTTTTACATCCTGTTTCATATTTTTTCTCCTTTTTCTAAGCCGTATGGCACTTTTACATCTCCATACAAATTTACCGCATTACCTGTAAAACGAAGGCTGATTTCATTTTCTCCTTCTTTTAATAAATGACCAATCCGAAAAGTATGAGGACCATAGAAGCTGACGCCTGCAAACGCACCATTGCACGCACATTCCGCCATTTCTTCACCACGAACCATGAAATACTCCGCACCTGTAAGTGTTTCGCCTTCCGGAACAAGATAAGTACGTCGATAAACAACCGTATTTGCATATTGCGCTGCATCTGAATCATAATGGTTAAACTGCTCCGTCCAATCTCCGAGAAATGCTCCTTTTACAGTTTTCGCAGAACCAAAATCCGACCGATATTTTTCCATAATGTGTTCTGTCTCTTCATCCAAAAGAAGCAATAATTTCATCTCACAATGCTCTAATTTCAGCCTGATACATGATCCATCTTTCACCAATAAATCCTGCCCTGTACAACAGGCAATATTCTCTGCGCAGCAATCCCACAAATCAATCAAAACCGGTTTTCTGCCATTCTGCAACTCTTTAATATATACATTCGTTTCAATTGTCTCTTCCCCCTCATTTGAAAACAGATAGTATGAGACTCCTTCCTTTTCCATATGTACGGCTCTCAGACACGGGCAGTCACTTTCCGTTGCCACAATGCGGTAATCAGCTAATTCCGGTACAAGACTGCCATCCTGTTTTGCTAGCAGTTCCACCGTCTCATCTACGACACGTACATCAGTAAGATACGCTGAATATTCGTTCTGCATCCGGTAACCATACAAATCAACTACTACGTCAAATTCGCATGTACCGATACACAGTCTGTGTTTTTTTACCACACAATCTTTCAACATTGCAACAGGCAGATAATGAAAGTCAATCTGATGCTCATACAATTCCGCTAATTTCTCTGCCGGCACACGATTATTGTCACAGAGGACCGCAACCCTTGCATGACTCACCGCATCTGTCATCAGATAGGATATACGTTTCATATAATCTGAAAACAGGCGATAATGCTGCCACCATATATTATGCGGTCCTACATCGGGCGGACGTTCCTCTTTCCTTGGTCCTGCCACACTGTAATAAAACGCATGCGGCACAAACAGGTTGACGCCCCTGATGCCCAGCCAGTTAAGATACCATTTCATGTCATATCCCTTGAAATACCATGGGATATTTTTGCGATAGCACACGCCGAAGCACTCATTCGCATTTCTCCTGCGGCCAAGATATCTTGCGATGTCTGCCGGAAGCTTTGCCTGTACGGAGTCAAACTCTCTGATGCCTCCGGTTTCAGGTGCAACCCGCCTCATAATCAAATCCTGTCCCGGAATATGAAAGTAAAACTCTTCCTCTACATCATCGCTCACTTCGGGATGCCCCATCAGCGAAATGTCGTGTGACTCACACCACTCTGACAGGCGGGCATAGTAAGTCTCGCGCAGATGCTTTTTAATTAATTTATGATAAATCTGTGTCGTTCGGTTCTCCTTACCAGTAAAAATTCCCTCTAATTCCTCAAGTTTTCCGTTTTTTGCAAGAATCTCCTTCTCCATTCCGGGTACCCATTCTCTAAAATTAACTGCATTTCTGCCGAGAGGACAGGGTTCGTCCGTAAAAAAGGCAATCACAGTATTGCCAAAATATTCTTTCAATTCCTGATAATAGCGCTCGTGTGTCAAGCGAATAAATGTATTTACCGCGTCTGGATTCAAAATATCCGCAGACATCGGCGCATTCGCTTCGCCATCATCTTCACCATAATGTATACCGCGGATTGTGCCATGAGTAAAACCATATACCAGATACTTTCTGTTGGGAAACTGTGTGATTATCAGCCCGCCCTCTGCACTGTCGGAAAGCGTAATTCCTTTGGATGCGTAGTCCGCATTCTCCGCCACCACAAGTCCGTGTGCAGAACCGGAAGGGTACATTCCCTCATCATAAAGGACAACCTTCATATCCAGCTGTTTAGCTGTCCGGACTACATACTTCACCACATTAAAATATGCTTCAGAGAGGTACCTGATTTTCTCAGGTATTCCAATCCGTGGATGAAGGACGATGCCATTCACGCCCTTATCCACATAATCTGCAAGCTGCTTCATAATCTTTTCCTCATCCGGTTTGTCATTGAAAAACCAGAACGGAATCGGTGTAAATTCCTTATCCGGGTTTATGATACCATCTAAAAATTGTTCTAACATATATCCTAAATTCTCCATTTTTCTATCATAATCAATGGGATTTCCAGCTCATCCTCCGTAAGACCGGCATGCACTCCGATAAAAACATCCGCTTCCTCAGTTGTATTGAAAATAGTTAAATCGTCTATGGCAATTGCCAGATAATCACCAAGCATTTTCTCAAAATATGGATGCTCCGTTCCACTTCCGAATATTTTGCTGTCTAAGACCTGTTTTTTCGTCCAAAGGAGAAATTTCTCTCCGAATTCCTTTTTAAATTCATACTCAAATTGCTCTTTTTTCTCCTCATGTATAAACAAGTTCAAAGCTCTCGGCTCAATAGACGGCATACGCACCAAGCACTCTGTTATCTTCGGATAATCGGTAATTGACACTGTCTTTGAATCCATATGTCCATGGTCGGCAGTTACAATGACTAAAGTATTTTCCAGTTCATCGCACAACTGCTGTACCTGCTTTTCTAAAGTTATCATCATTTGTTTTGCCTCAGCACTATAGCAGCCTTTCCTGTGCATAATATTATCCGGTTCGTTCCAATATCCGTATATATACTTCTTACCCATTTTATCACATAATGCCTTAATCTGCTCACATATTTTTTCAAAACTATCAGGAAACGGCGGCAAAAATGGGGCAACTTCATAGGCGTTTCCTCCATTTGCCCTGATTTTTGAACCTACATTCTCATATCCGCAATATCTCCATGCAACATTATAATCTGCCGCCGGATTATCCGTTCCGCTCTCATTGTTCGAAAAAACGGTGACATTCTTATCAATATCAGGGTAATAGCAATCCCATCCCAGCCAGCTATGTTCGCAGGGAGTTAATCCGCTCAATACAGATGTAGTCGCAGCTACTGTTGTCGGCGGAAAAACAGAGCTATATGTGCTCTTTAAATGTGTATTGAAAAAGCCGTCCTTTTCAAGATTTCTCTCAACTATACATTTTCCCATTCCGTCTAACAGAATAACTACTATATTTTCATACCCCTTCGCCAGATAGGAATCTACCGTTTTCAGAGTCTGCCGTCCCTCCTTATTGCAGCCAAACTCCGACAGAACAGAGTTTGCTAAATTGACGATACAATTAGAATAATCCGGAAATTTCTGTTTCATTTTCATTTCTGCTCCTTTCCACATACAAATCATCACTCCATCGCAATTTCATACAATACAAAACGCACCAGGCGTCTATATGCCTGATGCGTCTATTTCAATACAAGATGCAATATTAAAAGCAGCTCACATTTCCATTTATGCACAGACATATAAGACCTACCGGCTTATAACTGTGCATTTTACTATGCCCTGTTATAAGCAAATACGCCTATCATACATGTACATATGATGTCTTGAATGTAAGCTGTAACTCATTTTGTATATTCTCCTTATTTTTTCATTATGGTAATACCCGAATTTTCTTTTGTCAAGGGTTTTTTTAGTATTAGTGTTCATACCAGACAATATCGTCATAGTCCAAGTATTCATCATTTCCACTAATGGAATATGCGCCGCAAATACTGCCGTCAACAGCATTGACAAAACAACTATAAGCGAAAAAATCCTCGGGTTTCTCCATCTTCTCTACATTATCAAAATTGACGGAATACGCTATATCTCCCTTATCCTTATACTCATCCCAGTCCGTGATATCCCATAAACCCAATTTCCGGTCATAAGACTCTCCATCGGGGCCTATGCGCATTTTCAGTTCCTTTGCCTTTTCGCCAATGTCAGTCTCCATTGTTTTCCTTGCAATCTCTATCGCTTCCTCTTCACTGATTCCGCCTGCCGCTTTCACTTTTTCCTCAAGTGCCAAAGCTTTCTCCATATCCTCCGCATCCATTTGCTCCTGTGTTTTCCCATTCAGCGCGACTTTTTTCGTATAATTGTAGTCAATAATTTCCAGAAGTTCTTCATCCGTGAGCTCCCTGTCCGGCAGACAGTAATCTCCTATATCCTTTACAAAACAAATTGTTCCTGCAACTACAGATTCCGCGTTCTCCACCTCCAAAACCTGCTTTTCGGGGGATATGCTTCCATCCAGATAGGATTGTCGCAATTCTATCATACGATCTATTTCAGTGTCGGAATATGCTCTTATGATACTATCCGGCTCTTCGCCTTGTTCTTTATCAGGAGCCAAAGCAGTCAGTTCTACCGAAATCTCATACTGCTTTGTTGTATCCGTCTCTGCCTGCTTACTATCATCAACGGTACTCTCACAGCCGGTCAACGAAATAACACCCGCGGCAAATAAAATCACTAATACCATCCTTACAATTTTTTCAGATTTCTTCATCACTTTTCCCCTCATTCACAAGTTTCCAAAACACTTCCGTCTACAGCATCAATGGTACAGTAATATGTCGAATGGTCATCCGTAAAAATTACGTAATAAGCCACATCTCCTTTATGCTCATAACTCGTTTCCTCTGATATATCCAATTTAAGCACTGCCGCAGAACCATCTTGATATTTCAGTATTTCTTTTCCTTCCGCTCTCTCGCCGAGTTCAGCCTCCATCTGTTTTGTCGCAATCTCTATTGCTTCCTCTTCACTGATTCCGCCTGCCGCCTGTATCCTTTCCTGCCACTGTTTTTCCTCTGCTTCCTTCTCAGCTCTCGCTTCCTGCGCTGCCGGACTCTGTTCAACGGCATAACTCATCTTATGCTGAAAATCAATGATCTCCAAAATCTCCTCATCGGTCATTTCCTGCTCCGGTAGATTGAAAATACCTGTAGATATGATATAACAGACCGTTCCCTCCGGCGCATCCTCTGCATTGTCCACTTGTGTAATGTCATTTTCGGGGAATTTTCCGTTCTTATATGCCTGCCAGAGTTCTTTATTGCGTTCCTTTTCGCTCTCAGAATACTCCCTTGAAAAAGTGTCAGCCTCCGTAGGCTTCGACTGAACCAAATCGTTAATTTCCTGTACTTCCTCTTTGGGAATGCTTTCCATTCTCTCCTTTACCACACTTGTCACAAACGCCCGAACCGGAAAACTGACTACGCCCGCAGCCAGCACAAACGCTGCTGCAACTGCCGTCATCTTTTTCCAATTGATTGTTCTATACTTTCCGGTTTCCATTCGGCTTTGAATATTCATAATAATCTCCTCCTGCATTTCTTCTGAAATATGTATCTGTTCCATTGTTTCTCTCACATTACGCTCATCCATCTGTTATATGCCTCCTTCCACAATAGACTGCATCTGTTCTTTTCCGCGCCGCAGACGCATTTTTACCGCACCTTCTGTAATTTTTAAAATATCTGCGATTTCCCTGATACGATACCCTTCTACATAATGCAGATAAATGACGGTTTTCTGCTTGACCGGCAGTTCAAGAAGTTCCCTTAGTGTTTCTTTCTGTTCCGGCATCGCAAGACTGTTTTCCAGTTCATCAATAGAAATTTTCGGATGTCTTATTCTGAACCGTATCATATCACGGCAGATATTGGTAGCCACCCGGATTAACCATGCTTTTTCGTGCTCCTCATCACGGAAGCTTGGTCTCTTTTCCAGATAACGGCAAAAGGTGTCCTGAATGGCATCCTGTACATCCTGTTCATTGCATAGTATCACAATACATATCTTATAAAGCATATCACTGTATTTTGTGACAGCTTCTCTTATGTCTTTTTCTATGCTCACGTGTTTCACCTCCTTTGCTTTAAACACGTATGAAAGGATGAAAAAGTAACAAAAAAAGAATTGCGTTTTTGCAATTCCTTTTTGGTATAATTTTCTATTTCATAAAAAAATACGCCGCCATCTGCGCTCTAGAGCTGAACTCTTCTGTTTCTAAAAGCTCCCGCACTTCTTCTTTTGTGTAAAATTTCGCTTCAATCAATTCGTTATCGGAAGTGTGATCCTCAAACTGTCCCTCCGCCTCCACAAAGGCTATCTGCGTCTTGACATCAGAAAAGGCAACCGCTGAATACGAAGGATTTAGAATCTGCAGAATCTTTTTGACCTGCAATCCGGTTTCCTCGTAGAGTTCACGCTGAATACATTCTTCAAGCGACTCTCCATCTTCCAGCATTCCGGCACATAGATTATAAATATAATGATTAACGCCCATTCGAAATTCCCTAAGAAGCAGCATCTTATCTCCGCAATAAGCAACAATGGAAACGCCGCTGACATGCGTTCCTAACGCTTTTTCATCCGGAATCTCATGTCTGCTTACGATTTCGTAAACCTTCTCTTTTCCCTTTTTATTCAGATAAGTAAGTTCATAATTTTTCAGATATTTCCCGTCTTTTACTTTTTTTAAATTCAGTAGCTTCATAATTGTAAATATTCTTCTCCTTTTGGTTTCTCTTTTTATCTAGGTAGTTGCGAAACAAAATTTTTATCCCTTTTCAGAAAAATATTCCCACTGCTTAAAATTTGAAGTACAATGCATATTCTTATATATCTTTACTGAATTTGCACTCACCTGACAATTCATCACTTGGAATTTATCTGGCGCGTTGCCTGTTCGCGCTGTGATTAAAATCATCTCTGATATATCCATAAATGTTGTAAGTGCAGTATCTGTTGCCCATCTTTCCATTTCTGATACGGCCTTCATGTGTAAATCCACATTTCTCTAA
>CAZKOR010000109.1:0-12161 GCA_964554405.1 uncultured Bacteroides sp.
CTCGCAGCAAAGGCTGCTTCGCGAAGAAGTTCTAAGTCTCACACAGGAGAATGCCCAAAATACGGGCATTCTCCACACGGACTTGCTACTCAAAACAGCTGCCGCCTACAAATTCCCTGCACAGAGAATTAGTGGGCAGATTTTCACTGCTGACGCCCAGAAAATATTCTAAAAACTTCAACAACCGCTTTGCCTCATGATATTCCGGTTCTCCCTTACGAATGCTGAATAAAAGCGGTTCCGCATACTGCTTTAAGACTGCAAGCTCATAAATAAGTGCGGAATTGAACATTGCATCCGCCTGCTCCTGGAACGGGAAAATATATTTTTCCTCTCCCCTTCTGACCGAAGGCCACATTTCAATTGTCCTTTTCGCACTGGCGCCTCTTGTTCTGGCATCTCGCACCATACGGCGCAACAGTCTGCCGTCCGTAGTCGGAATCCTGTTATGTTCGTCAACATTTAAACAGGTCAAAGCGCTGATATAAATTTTATATTTGCTTTCTGCGGGAAGAGAATGCGACATCTTTTCATTCAATCCATGAATTCCCTCAATTACAAGAATATCATCCGGGCCAAGCTTCGTCACTTTACCGCTGTATTCTCTTTTACCTGTCTTAAAATTGAATGTCGGAAGCTGTACGCTCTTACCGGAAAGCAATTCAGCCATATCCTTATTAAACTGCTCCACATCCAACGCTTCTATACATTCAAAATCCGGATTCCCGTCCTCATCCCTAGGTGTCTGATCGTGGTTTACATAATAATTATCCAATCCAATAGGATGCGGACACATACCATATGTACGAAGCTGTATGGATAAACGGTGGGAAAATGTTGTCTTCCCGGAGGATGAAGGTCCTGCTATCATGACAAATTTAACGCCTTCTCTGCGCGCAATATCTCTGGCAATTTCCCCGATTCTTCTCTCCTGAAGCGCTTCCTGTACCAGAATCATATCTGCAATATTTCCTTCGCAGATTTGGTCGTTCAAATCCCCTACTGTATCAATGCCAACCTGTTCTCCCCACTGGCATGCCTGAAGCATTGTCTGAAACAACTTTTTCCTGGGCTCAAACACAGGCATCTTATCCGGCGCATTCTGTTCCGGCAGTACCAAAATCATGCCATCCTCATACGGCATCAAATCAAAATGCTTGATATATCCTGTACTCGGCAGCATATAGCCATAATAATAATCGTAATAATCTCCAAGACAATAAACATTGATATTAGAACTTCTCCGGTAACGGAACAGCTTTACTTTATCCGTCATACCGTATTTTTCAAACAACGCCACCGCTTCCGCAGCAGGGTACGCTTTCTTGGTGACTGACAAATCTGCTTCAACTAATTCCTGCATTCTTGTCTTCACCTGCATAATCTGCTTTTCGTCTAAAGAAACATCGCCCTTAAAGCTGCAATAATATCCTGCGCCTATGGCAAACTCTACTTTTGTTGCCGCTGCCGCTTCATAGCCTGCCACATCTTTCACCGCTTTCATTAAAAGCATAATCGCGGAACGTACATAAGTCTTATGTCCGATAGGGTCCCCATAAGTAGCAAATTCCAGTTCGCAGTCTCTGTCAACCCTTTTCATCAGTTCCCGGATTTTACCGTCTATAATCACAAGTGCGACAGGCTCATTATATAAATGCTGATATTCCTTGGCTATAATTTCGTACTTAATGCCTTCTTCATATAGTGTCTCTTTTCCATTGATTTTAATCCTTACCATACCATTCCTCCATAATCCGCAGACAATCTTCTTCCTGTACTTTTACTTCCTGATATCGGTTTTTTTGTTTTTCTCCGGTCAGCCCCTGCTCATATAACTGCTCTAGAACTTCCCCACAAATCCGCATTTCCCGTTCCAGATACCGATACAATACAGGATGCTTTCTTTGTAATAAAAGTGTACCGTATCGGTCTTCCATCTTACGGCGCCAATCTGTATCAAAACTATCCCATCGTGTCATAGTTTTGCTTTGTACTGTCTCACTCACGCATTTTTTTACCACCCGCATCATCGGATAAAACTTTCCGTCTTCCTCTATCATATTCTCATCTGCGAACAGATAGTCCTGTTTACGCAGAAAAACACGAAACTGCTGTATATCGGATTGGGGCTGCAAAATCAATTCCCGGAAAGAATCTGTTTTAGTCATATCCTCTTCCAAAATACGCCGCATCAGCTTTCCGCCCATTCCGGCACATATCATGGAATCCGCCTCTCCTATCCGGTATTCACGAAGTCCGTCTGAAAGTCTTGTCTCTATGTATGTCTCCAACCCGCACGCCGCAATATGTTCTCCAGCCTGCCCTAACGGTCCTGCTTTCGCATCCATGGCAATCGCACGGGAACAGATACCCTGCTGTACAAGATAAATCGGCACAAAACCATGGTCACAGCCTACGTCACAGACTCTGCTGCCTGCCGATACCAAAGAAGCAACCGCTTTTAACCTGTCAGAAAGGACTACCATCTCTTTCATCAATCCAGATAATCCTTTAACTTACGGCTTCTGCTCGGATGACGCAGTTTTCTTAATGCCTTGGCTTCAATCTGCCTGATACGCTCACGGGTGACATTAAATTCCCTGCCGACCTCTTCAAGTGTTCTGGCGCGTCCGTCATCCAATCCAAAACGGAGACGCAGCACTTTCTGCTCTCTTTCCGTCAATGTTCCAAGCACTTCCACAAGCTGCTCTTTTAACAGAGTAAAAGCCGCAGCATCAGCCGGAACCGGCACATTATCATCCTGAATAAAATCTCCAAGATGACTATCCTCTTCCTCGCCAATCGGAGTCTCTAAAGAAACCGGCTCCTGTGAAATCTTCAAAATCTCTCTGACTCTTTCCACCGGCATATTCATTTCCTCGGCAATTTCCTCCGGGGTAGGTTCTCTTCCCAATTCCTGTAACAACTGTCTGCTGACACGAATCAATTTATTGATTGTTTCTACCATATGCACCGGAATACGGATGGTTCTCGCCTGGTCGGCAATCGCTCTTGTAATTGCCTGACGAATCCACCATGTTGCATAAGTAGAAAACTTATAACCTTTTCGGTAATCGAATTTTTCCACAGCTTTAATCAGACCCAGATTTCCCTCCTGAATCAAATCAAGGAAAAGCATACCGCGTCCGACATATCTTTTTGCAATACTGACAACCAAACGCAAGTTCGCTTCTGCAAGACGCTTTTTCGCATCTTCATCTCCCATTTCCATCTTCTTGGCAAGTTCAATTTCTTCTTCCGCACTTAAAAGCGGCACTTTACCAATCTCTTTTAAATACATTCTGACCGGGTCTTCAATGCTGACGCCATCCGGCACGGATAAATCGATGTTCTCCACATCAACATCATCTTCCTCCGTCAGAATGATTTCTTCGTCATCGTCATCGTCCCCCTCTGTAATCCGAAGGACATCCACACCATTTTGTTCCAATGTTTCCAGAATTTTATCAAACTGCTCCTCTTCCAATGTTAAATCATGGAAAAAGTCGCTGATTTCCTGATATTCCAAAACATTCTTTTTCTTCTTAGCAATAGTTAAGAGTTCTTTTAGCCGCTCTTCAAACTTTGCCTGTACATTTTCTTCCATTACTTCGCCCATCCTTCCTTTTTCTGGGTTAAACAATTTTATTTTTTCCTTTAACGCAGGGAAATATGCGTTTTTCTAAGTTCTTCCAGTGCTTTTTTGCCAGAAACTACCTGATTCAGTGCATTCATATCCGCTCCCAGTCTGCTTGAATAATATTCAAAACTGTTGCGCTTGACCGTAAGCACAATATCACGAAATGCCTTTTCCCTCTCTGCGTCTGTTGTTACTTCCTGTAACTTCGTATTAAACAGGGATGCCACTTCTCTTTGTTCTTCCTCATCCTGAAACATACTGATAACCGCTGCCGGATTAAAATTCCCCTGTTCTAAGTCCTCAAACAATTTACCAGCCACCTGCCTATAAAGTGTCTCTGTAAAGTCTTCCACCTGAATATACTTTTTAATCTTTGGGTATAATTCCGGTTCTTCCGTTATCCAAGTAAGCAGCAGTCTCTGTGACTTCTTCGTATTCTCCTGTGGCGTACTTTTGGATGATACCGTAGGTTTCGGCCTTTCCACCGGTTTGACAAATCCCGTCTTCGCGGCGTAGGAAACGACCAGTTTCCGTAAATTCTCATAGCCGATATGATATTTTCCGGCTACGGACTCTATATAATTTTCCCGCTCCACCTCTTCTTCAAAATTACACAGCTTCTTCGCTATCTCTCTGTAAAATCCTGTCTTGGAATCCGGGTCGTTTAAATCATAATCTCTTTCCAAAATGCGCAGTTCAAAGAAAAAGCTGTTTTCTGCTTTATCTATTCTTTCCTGAAAGGCATCTGCGCCGTTTGCCTTAATAAACTCATCCGGGTCTTTTGCCGGCTCCATATTAATGACCTTACCCCGCAGTCCGCTCTCCCGTAAGATATTGATTGCCCGAAGCGCGGCGTTCACGCCTGCACCGTCACTGTCATAGGCAAGCAGTACATCATTCGTATACCGCCGTAACAAATTTGCCTGTCCCACCGTAAAAGCGGTTCCGAGAGAAGCAACTGCCTGTGTAAATCCCGCCTGATGCATCGCTATGACATCCATATAACCCTCGCATAAAATAATATTGTTTTTACGCGATGTTCTTGCAAAATTCAACCCATACAAATTCCGGCTCTTATCAAAAATCATTGTTTCCGGCGAATTGAGATATTTCGGTTTTCCGTCTCCCATTACCCTGCCGCCGAAACCAATCACTCTATGATTGATATCCTGAATCGGAAACATCACGCGATTCCAGAATTTATCATGCATGCCGTATCTTTCATCAAAACTTGCCAATCCCGCTTCTTTAATAAGCTCGTCCGCATATCCCTTGGAATGCAGATAACTTACCAATTCATTATTTGACACGCTGGCAAAACCAAGCCCGAACTTTTTCATCGTCTCTTCACTTAACGCTCTGCCCGACAGATATTGATGCCCTATGGCGCCTTTCGGAGAACGCAGTAAATAATAAAAATATTTCGCTGCTTCCTTATTGACCTCCAGTAATTTTGCCTTTCTGCCCTCTCTTTTTTTTACTTCCTCGGAATACTCCATTTCAGGCAGCGCAACGCCGACTCTGTCCGCCAGTTCCTTAATTGCTTCAGGAAAAGAACAGTTCTCATATGCCATCACGAAGGTAAAGACATTTCCGCCCGCCCCGCATCCGAAACAATAGTACATCTGCTTGTCCCGCGACACCGAAAAAGACGGTGACTTCTCATTGTGAAAAGGGCACAGACCAAAATAGCTGCTGCCCTTCTTCTGCATACGGACATAGCCGGAAATTACATCTACAATATCATTTTTTGCCCTTACTTCCTCTACCAGTTCATCCGGATAATACATAACCTCTCCTGCTCTACACTACCACTACCCGTGCCACGTTTTGGGAATATAGATTTCCTGATAAGTGGCAATCGCAAATCTGTCTGTCATGGAACCGATAAAATCACATACTACTTTTTCCACCGGCTCCCCGGCATCCAATACCTTTAACATGAATGCCGGAAGACTATCTATATGGTTTAAAAAATAATCATATAATGTTTCGATTAATTCCTCCGCCTTGCCCTCTTCACTCTTGGCAACCGGATTCTGGTATACATTTTTAAACATGAACTCCCTGAGTTTGCTCATAGCCTCCACCGCATCCGGAGACATCTGAATATCATTTTTTCCCCGGCTCGTTGTCACAATATCATGAATAAAAAAGTCCAGTCTCTGCCCGCAGCTGAATCCTATGACTTCTCCGATTTCTTTTGGTACGTCCGATTCTTTCAGAATGCCGCCGCGGATGGCATCATCCATATCATGATGAATATAAGCAATCTTATCGGAAAATCTGACAACCCTGCCCTCTAACGTCTCCGGCAGCCCGGATGTCTGATGATTTAAAATACCGTCTCTCACTTCATAGGTCAGATTGATTCCCAAACCGTCTTTTTCTAAAATATCTACTGTTCTGACGCTCTGCTCATTATGTTTAAAGCCGTACGGGCACACTCTGTTTAAGGCACGTTCCCCTGCATGTCCAAAAGGCGTATGTCCTAAATCATGCCCTAACGCGATTGCCTCTACCAAATCTTCATTTAATTGCAATGCCTTGGCTATGGTACGGGCATTCTGGCTGACCTCCAGCGTGTGCGTCAGACGAGTCCTGTAATGGTCGCCCTCCGGTGTCAAAAACACCTGCGTCTTATCCTTCAGCCTTCTGAAGGACTTGCTATGTATAATCCTGTCTCTGTCTCTTTGAAACACAGGCCTGATATCACACTGCTCTTCCGGTTTGTTCCTGCCTTTAGATTCCATACTAAGCATTGCATAAGGGCTTAAATATTCTTTTTCCCACTGCTCCAAACTTTCCCGTATATTCATCAAAATGCCTTTCTTCTTTGAAAAACAACAGTTCTGATTATAATATTCTGCTTCTTTTGCGAAAATCCTTTTTTTAATATATAAAAAAATGCAACAGCGTAAATCAACGGCAAATATCATAAATAAATTCCGCATTTTTATCCATCGCCTCATATGCAGTCTTAAAAGGCGACATCTGAAAAACATGCCACATTCCCTTAAAAATATCCATTTTCACGGAAACATTTGCTTTTACCATTTTTTTATGCAGCATCGTCGCATCGTTCAAAAGCATTTCGTTATCCCCGACCTGAATATAAGTAGGGGGAAATCCCGTAAAATCACCGAACAGAGGGGAAATAAGAGGATTTTTCAAATCTTCCCCTGCCGCATAATTTGATGTCATTTCCTTTAGATAATCAGCGTTTAATACCGGGTCTATTTCTGCTCTTGTCACATGTGATTTCCCGGACGCCGTCAAATCCGTCCACGGAGACATTAAAATCACGCCTCTCGGCAAAAGCCTGCCCTCCTGTTTCAATTTCAGGACTAACGACAGGGCAAGATTCCCGCCTGCGGAATCTCCCGCCACAATAATATCCCTTGCGCCGTATCCTAACAGCATTAAATCATTCCATATTCTCATCGCATCTTCCGTCGCCGCCGGATAAGGATGCTCCGGGGCAAGTCTGTAATCAAAACACAACACGTCCATGGAAGTGGAAGTTGCAAATTTCGTTGTTAAAGTACGGGCATAGATACTGCTTCCCGTGGAATAACCGCCCCCATGGCAATATAAAATAATATATTTTTTCATATGCGCCCTGTTGACGGAAATCCATTCTCCGTGAATACCGTCTATCTCCAGTTCCCTGATATCCACTTCCTTATTGCTTCCTAACAAAACGCCGAAATGGTCCTGTGACTGTCTGTGTTTCTCCAAGTCCGTATTTTCTACGACGCCATGCATTCTCTTAATTAAATGCATTAAATTCTGATTTCTTTTTTCTAAAATCGCCATAATACCCCTCCCGCGATTATTTTACCATAAAAACCATATTCTGTGGTATACTAATTACATAAAGGAGGAACGGGTTGTGTCTTATCAGAAAAAAAGCAGCATACCACAAAAAAATAAAAAGGAAGTTTGGTATAAACTGGATTTATCTGCTATCGTTTATCCAACATTACAGAGAAAAGATTTTTCTTCCGTATACCGTTTATCCGTTCTCCTGAAAGATGAAGTAAACCCGGAGCTTTTACAGAAAGCATTGGATATGACGCTCCCCCGCTTTCCGACCTATAAAGTCGCTATCCGTAAAGGGGTTTTCTGGCGCTATTTAGAACCCAATAACAGACCCGGACCTTTCGTCACGCCGGATATTAAAAATCCGTGTATGCCCATGCCGTTTAAGGCAAACAACCGGTATTTGCTCCGTGTTTATTATTACGGCAGGCGGATTTCCCTTGAGGCTCATCACTGTCTGGGCGACGGTACCGGAGGAATGTGCGTGTTACAGACACTGACCGCCGTATATCTGGAACTGTTAGGGCATTCCATTACGCCATCCGGTTTCGTACTCGATATACATAGCGTACCGGACCCGGAGGAATTGGAAGACGCTTACATGCGTTACGCCAACGCCCGCGTCAAACCGCCCCGTCCCGGTGAGAAAACATACCGTATCAGAGGTACGAAAGAGCCGTTTTATACTTTAAATATTATCGACGGCATTATGTCCGTTAAAGAAGTTATGACAGTAGCAAAAAAATATCATGCCACGCTGACGGAATACTTAAATGCCGTTTTACTCTATGCCCTGTTAAAAAAGCAGGAAGACGATGTTCCCCTGCATCTTAGACCCGTGAAAATTGCCATGCCTGTAAATCTCAGACGTTTCTTTCCGTCAAAGACACTGCGCAATTTTATTACGATGGTCTACCCTTCTATCGACCCACGGCTGGGCGATTACACATTTGAAGAGATTGTAACGCAGGTACATCACTACATGAAATATTATATTAATGAGAAATTCCTGCGGGGAGATATTACAACGAACGCCGCCACACAGCGCAATCCTGTCATCCGTGTCGTACCGCTCTTTATTAAGGATTTCGTTGTCCGCACTTTTTATACCAAAGTACAGGATAAAAATTCTTCGGCAGGTCTGACAAATATGGGATCCTTACAAGTGCCGGAAGATATGAAACCGTATATTGAACGCTTTGATATCTATATGGGGCAGCCATTTTCTTCCCGCACCAACTGCGCTATCATCAGTTTTGAAGATATCCTGACCGTAAATTTTGCCAGCAGCATTGCCGAAGCGGATGTTGAACGCAACTTTTTCAGGAAACTGGTCGAAGACGGCATTCATGTTACCATCGAAAGTAACAGAGATGCGAAACGTTAAAAAGAGAAAATAATGCTAAAGGAGAAATCACTATGTCATATTGTGTCAATTGTGGTGTCAAACTGGAAAGTTCTTTAAAGACATGTCCGCTTTGCAATACCCCTGTCATTAACCCCACTCATCCCGAGCCTGAGACAAAATCCGCTCCTTATCCGGTTTCCAAGGGACAGGTGGAAGTTGTGAAAAGAAAAGATTTAGGCATTTTATTATCCGTTGTCTTATCTGCAACCAGTATTACCTGTCTGCTTTTAAATCTTCTTGTTTTCCAAGGCGCATTCTGGTCAGTTCTTGTCATCGGCATCTGTATCTGCCTGTTTTTCTTTGCATTCCCAGCAGTCATTTATACAAAGACGCCCATCTATTTAAGTCTCCTTGCCGATGGTATTGCCGTAGGAATCTATTTATATTTAATTACCTATCTGACGACTTCTTCCGAATGGTTTTGGCAGCTTGCGCTTCCTATCGTTATCACCGTAACACTCTTAATCGAATTATTTACTTTCCTGGCACGCAGGTTTACATTCGATATATTATCCGGTTCCCTTTATCTTTTTGTCGAAGTTCCTATTTTATGCGTAACACTGGAGCTGTTAATCAGACACTTTTTGCAGCAGCCGCTGCACATTACATGGTCGGCTGTTGTATTAACGGTATGTGCCATTATTGATATTGCGCTGATTACCATTATCTCTAAAAAACGCCTGCGTAACGAAGTACGCAGACGTCTGCATTTCTAATAGATTGGCAGCCATTGCTGACACTTCTATTGTTGTTTTGCTTCGGCATCCTCTAATGATTTATAGCCATAAAATAAAGTCTCGTTGGTGATAATCTGTTTTAACAGGCTTTCACCCTTTTCATATGCCGTCTTCGTTTCCTGCCACAGAAGCGCCAGCGTATTCATGGAATACGTAAGAAGCTCCGCTCTGAGATAACTTTCCGCAGAGGAGCCGTTCACGGCATCATCTTCATCCGCTGTCAATGCTCTTCCTCTCTTTCGGATATTCGGATATTCTGCAAGCATCTGTGCGTCCCATTCCAAATGCACTTTTACAATCTTCTCTACCGTTTCTTTTTTCTCCGAGGTATCCGGCAGATACTCTTTCACTTTCTCATATTCTTCCGGAAAGGTAGTTTCCATCATTCTGGCATATTTTTCAAAGATAAGATTTCTGCCCTCTTTATAAGCCAGTTTACAATCTTCCATATAGGAAGTCAACAACTCATCAGGATAGGCCATCCACTGACTCATCCGCATACGGAAAAAAGTCTCCGGGTCATCCTGACAGGATGCACGGCCTCCGGTATTATAGACATGTTGAAACATATCCCATTCTACTTGTGCAATATCGAAAATAAGCTGTTCCCTTTCTGATATCTCCGCCATTTACTGCTCATCCTTTCCTACACCTTATTGCCCGTTCACAGGAGAAGTCAGCTGTTCTGCCTTAAAACGAAGCGGTTCCTCATACGTTGCATGATCTGTCTGCAGGACATCGCCCTCTACCGTAATCGCAATCTCATCCGCGTCATATGCCTCCAAAAAAGTAGCTGCTACGGAACACATAATAATGTTCTCGCCCTCTTCTGTCATTGTTTTCAAATATTCATGGAACGTTTTGGATAAATCCAAATGCAATGTCTTAACGCCGTTATTTTCCTCCTCATCAAAGGAGTTCACTTTTGTTCCAATCGATACAATATTATGTTTTGCTAAGGCATCAATCAGGTTATCAGCAGTAACCTGTTCCATCGCTACCATTTCCATATCCAGTTTGTCGGAAGCGCCATTCCCGTAATATATCATAACATCCGTCTGTACAGCTTCTTCTGTTTTCTCATTCATAGGCGCATCTGCAGTCACTTCTACCACAGCTGATTCCGCTTCCTGCGTTGCATTACCGCAGGCCGCTAATCCACATAGAATCACAAGCGACAAAAGCGCAGTCGCTTTTTTATTTTTTTTCATAATAATTTTTCCTCCAGAGCCTAAACCGACAAACAACATACATCTAAATCGGGTATATTCTATCATACTCATATTAAAAAAGCAATTCCAGATTTTATCACTTCCTGCAGTCCAAAATTCAAGTCCGTTATCAAAATGTCTGCTTTCTTTCCAGTTTCCAATGACCCATATTCTTTCTCTATGCCGATTGCTCCGGCGGGATTCCATGTTGCTGCCCTAATTGCAGATTCTTTGGGAATTCCCATAGAGAGCGCCGTCACCATGCAGTCATACAGATTCGTTACACTTCCTGCGATGGCGCCATTCTCCAATGTTGCAAGATTTCCTTTCACCAGCACTTTCTGCCCGCCAAGCGCATAAACGCCGTCCGGCATGCCTGCCGCCATCATACTGTCACTTATTAAAATAACCCTGTCATCGCCAAACATCCTGAATGTATTTCTTACCATGGACGGATGTACATGAACGCCGTCACAAATCAGTTCTACCACTGTCCTGTCATGGTCTGCCGCAGCCCCAATCACGCCCGGCTCTCTATGGTGGAAAGGCGGCATGGCATTGTAAAGATGCGTTACATGAAGCGCACCTTTTTCCATCGCTTCCGAAGCGGTTTCATAATCTGCACTCGTATGGGCAATAGAAAACCGAAACCTTTCATTCCCCTCCTGTATACATTCCATAGCGCCCTCTATTTCCGGTGCAATCGCAGCTATTTTAATCAATCCGCCGGAACACTCCTGTAAACGGTCTAACAATTTCAAATCAGGTTTTAGGATATACGCAGGGTTCTGGGCTCCTTTCTTCTCCTCAGAAACAAAAGGTCCCTCCAGGTAAATTCCCCGTATGCTGCTGCCGCTATACTCTGCTGCGGCACTGCATATTTCTTCCAGTCTATTTATGGGAAGCGTCATTGTTGCCGAACATAAGGAAGTAATACCATGCGCATTTTCATACGCTTCTATTGCCTGCATGGATTCTTTTGTTCCGTCACAAAAATCATAGCCCGCACATCCGTGAAAATGAATGTCCACAAGCCCCGGCAAAATATAACGATTTCTCTCATCTTGTTTAAGGTTTTCCCTGTCACAGCTTTCCACAGAAACAATTTTATCGTTCTCTATCGTGACGATACCCGGCTCAAATCGAAAGTCTTTGGTATATACAATGCCTTTGATAATTCTCATAGCGCACAGCTTCCTCTCAAAATAAAAGTGTCAGCATTTGCTGCCACATCTATAAAAGAAAAAACACCGAAAACCGGTGTTTTTACTTTGGTAAATAGCTTAAGTGCAGGAAAAGGGACTTGAACCCTCATGATATTGCTATCACACGGACCTGAA
>CAZKOR010000110.1:0-12159 GCA_964554405.1 uncultured Bacteroides sp.
TCTGATGAAGAAATTCCAACGTGGAAAAGAGATTAGATATATCTTTATTTTACATGATCTTTCTGTCGTAAGATTTATTTCCGATCGTATCGGTGTTATTTATAAGGGAAAAATTGTGGAGATTGCAGAGTCGGAGGAGCTTTTCAACTATCCGCTGCATCCTTATACCCATTCCCTGATTTCGGCGATTCCCATTCCGGACCCGAAGCTTGAGAAAAACAAAGTGCTCTATACCTACGATCCTTCGATTCATGATTACAGTAAAGAAGAACCGGAGTTAGTCAACATCGGTCATGACCACTATGTATATGGAAGCAAAAAGGAGATTGAAGAGTATAAAGCCATCAGAGATAAAAATGAGCCCATTAAGTCCATTACCATTGATTTTTCCGGTACCGGGAATGTGCATAATGTGCAGGAGACGACAGCCGATGAGGATGAGATTAAACTTCCGCCGGTTCATGATACGGGTAATTTCCTCTATAAGCTTCTTTCATTCTTCCTGCCGATACCCGGACTGATTGCAGCCTTTATCTTTAGGAAAATCAATCATATCCGCAACTACAGGGCATGTAAGAGAGGGGCTATTGCCGGTCTGATCACCTTGGGTGTGATCGTGATTATCTTCCTGCTGTTGATATTGTTGGCGGTAATATAAAAACCTGAGAATTTCTTATACAAAATATATGGCGCACGGGGGTTACGAACTTCCGTGCGCTGTGTTAAAAGAAGGCAAAAAGAACCGGAACAGGAGGTTTAGTTTGAGGGAAACCAGAACCGGAGGGAAGGGAAGAGACCTTCCGCATCCAAAACCAGTGACTAAAATTGAGCTTTCCGAAGAACACAGAAGGCTGAGATTGATTCTGACCGTCATATTTTTGGCGGTGGGCGCGTTTTTTATTGCTTATGGCGTATCCAATCTGTCGGCGAAGGATTCAGGATGGAATGAAATTGAAGTAAATTCTTCCGAATTAAATTGCAGCAGTGATTTTGTGTTTTTGTATTGTCTGGGAGAGGACGGCACTTCGGCTAAAATGGAGAATAAAGAGCTTACTGCGCTCTATTCCGATGCCGTAGAATATGCTTTTCGGATGTTTACAAATGATGTAGGATATGAGAATGTTCACAATATATACTATATCAGCCGTCATCCGAACGAGGAGATGGAGATAGATGACGTCTTGTATCGGGCATTTTCGCTGATTCAGGAATCCGGAGACAGAAACCTTTATCTTGCGCCTGTTTATGAACAATATGACGGTTTATTTCACTGTACGGAGGAATATCAGGCAGTGGAATATGATCCTTATCTGAATCAGGATGTGGCGGATTATTATGCCGCCATAGCACGCTTTGCCAATGATACGAAGATGATAGATATGGAGCTTCTTGGGGAGAACAGGATTTGTCTGCGGGTGGACGAGGAATATTTGTCTTTCGCTTCAGAGAATGAGATTGAAAGTTTTATTGACTTTTATTGGATGAAGAACGCCTTTATTGCGGACTATCTGGCGGAGGAAATACTTTCGGCAGGTTATTCTAAGGGCTGTATTTCTAGCGTTGACGGATTTACCAGGAATTTGGATCACAGCGGGGAGCTTTATTCCTATACTTTTTATGACAGGGCGGATTCCATGATTTACCCTGCAGCAAATGTACAATACAGCGGTCCTGCCGGCATAGTATATCTTCATGATTATGCATTGAACAGTGAGCAGCTTTTATTTTATGCATATCCTAACGGAGAGATACGCACCCCCTATCTTGATACCGGGGACGGCTTTTGCAAGAGCGCCTGTAGTGACTTGGTATGCTACAGCAGTGAATTAAGCTGTAGTGAGATTTTGCTGCGGATGATTCCGGTATATATCGCGGATATGCTTCAAAAAGACAGCCTGAATGAATTGGCGGGAGAGGGTATTTTCTCTATTTACAGTGAAAACAACACGATCTGTTATAATGACGCCGGTTTAAATCTGACTTTCCTACGGTAAATGTGGATGGGAAAATCTTTATATATAGGATGTAATGCAAGGGAAATTCCTGATATTTATGGAATTTCCCTTTTTTGTTCCCCACGCTGAAAAATGATGCAAAAATGATGGAGAAATGATGCAAATATGATGCATTCGTGTGCTACCATGAATAAGCATAAAAGATTTCAAGGTCCGCTAAAGCGGACAGATGGGAGCAGACATGAGAATAAGCAGAGTGAAAAAATGCATGGGATTAGGTATTTTGCTGTTAATGACAGGATGCGGCAGGGGAGTAAACACGGAACTGGAGACAAGCACACTAGAGGAACAGCAGGTAGAAGAGAATTTGCAGGTAGAAACAGACTCACAGCCAGAAGCAGATTCGCAAGCGGAAGCAGATTCACAGCCAGCCGAATTATACGGTGAGGATGATGATTTTTATGTGCAGTGTCTTCAAAATCTGTATCAGGGAAACAGTATAACTTATGCGGACGGATATTATTATTATAGAAGTCAGACAGAAAATTACTCCTTATGCCGCACGAAAGGGACAGGAATGCCTGTAGAGGCAGTTGCCGACCAGATTCCGGGCTCTATTTATGTCAGGGAGAATCAGGTCTATTTTATCAATGTCAGCGACAACAGAACGCTTTACTGTGTAGGAACGGATGGAAGCGGACTTACGAAACTTTCTGATTTCCCGATGCAGGAACTAATCGTCTTGGAGGATAAAATCTACTTTCGTTCTGTGTATGACAGGGAGTACGATCCGTTTTATCAGCTGACAGAGGAGCCGGTGGAGGATGACAGGTATCTTTATTCCATGAACCTGGATGGAAGCGGATGTGAACTCCTGATTCCGAAGTTGTGTATGAAGTTTGTGACGGATGGGGAATGGCTTTATTATCTGGTTTATGAAGATGAGTATGTGCTTTATAAGAGCAGTTTGGATGGAAAAGAAGAGGAGAAAATCTTACAAAAAGAAGACTACATATGGGATATCCTTCCCTATCAGGGGAATTTATACTGGGTAGATGTGGAACAGGAACAGTTGGTATGTCTGAATGCGCAGGGAAAAGAAGAGGTTTTAGCGTCCGATGCATGGCGTTTTACGATAGCGCGTGGGCAGGCATATGTAATGAATGAAGAGGAAATACGCAGGGTAGATTTAACGACAGGAGAAGAGAGCCTTTTGGTGGAAAAAGAGGAAGTTTCAGAAAATGGCGAGAATAGGGAAGATACTTATGCCTGGTATTCCGGGAGCTATAACAGAGGTATCTTTCTGGTAAACGGACAAGTATTTGCAAAATATTATGAATCTGAAAATAAAGGCGTTCTCTGGCATATCCTGGATGGAGAAACATTTGTCGTATTTGAGGATATGGAACCTCTGACGGCGGAGGAGTTGGTATTGGATACTTCTCTTTTATATGAAACTAATTTTTACTATCCGGGAAAAACGGATGAGAATACAAAGAAATATTTAGACGAAGATAATGAACTGCACTATGAAGAATCTTTCGGAACGAGGGAAGACGGCTCTACTTATGGGAATTTCCGGATTACGCTTCCTAAATTTAATTCGGAACTTGCTTCTTATGAGCAGCTAAACCAACAGATGGAAGGACTGCTGGAACTTGCCTTAGAAGATAAAGAATCTTTCTTTCAGGAAATGAGCGAGTTGGATCCGGACAACTGTATCATGTGGTACAGAGAGCATGAGTACAGCAATGTATATATTGGGGAAAAATATATTTCCATGCATTATTCCAGAGGAGGCTATGAGGGTGGAATGAGAGCCTGGAAGCAATCAATGCCCCTGATTTTTGACCGTGAAACGGGGCTAATGGCGCATATGGATAACCTCTTTACGGTGGAAGAGAGTATTTATATGAAGCGTCTGACAGGCGCGATTTATAAGTATTGCGAAATGACAGGCATGGATTATTGGAACGAAGCGTTTGATAATAATGTGTTGGTGAAAAATTTTGGAGATTTGAGATGTTACCTGACGCCGGATGGGATTGTACTATGTTATGAAAGGTATGAGATTCGGGCAGGTGCCAGCGGCAGCCCTACATTTGAGATTCCCTATGAATGGTTTGCGGATATCCTGTTAGACGATGCGACAGGAGAAATAAAAGAGGAGTGATACACTCCTCTTAGCATTCTTAGTATTCTTCTGCAATATCCAGTTCTTTCTGTTCTTCCTCCGCGGACACATGACTTAACGGCGTGTGACGCAGATAACCCAGCCAGTAGCCGCAGCCCACAATGCCTGCACCGCCTATGATATTGCCCAGCGTTACGGGAATGATACAGTTGGTGAAAAAACGAATTAACGTTAATCCCTCGACAGTAATTCCATATTCCCGGGAAGCCAGCAGTGCGGCCGTACCAAAATACATATCTGCCACACTATGTTCAAAACCGCAAAGCACAAACAGCATAATGGGCCAAAAGCTGGTCATCAGCTTACCGGATACATTTTTAGCTCCAAAAGACATCCATACCGCTATACATACCAGTATATTGCACAAGATGCCCCGAACCAGACTTTCCGAAAAACTCAGATTACACCGCGACGCGCCTGCCGCAACAATGCTGCCCGCCAAATCGCTGTTAAACAGATTGGGCGTATGACCATAAACTACACCGAAAGCAACTAACGCCGCCCCGAGAAAATTACCGATAAAAACAAAAAACCAGTTTTTCAGCATTTTAAACATTGTAGTCTTTTTCTCCAGTACAGCCAGAATGATCAATGTGTTTCCCGTAAAAAGCTCGCTTCCGGCAATCAGCACCATAGCCATGCCTGCGGGAAATACTAACGCTCCCAAGAGCTTTGCCGCAGAGGGATTTGCAATGGTGGAGGACGCCGTGGTGGAGCCGATACCCGCAAAACCGATGAAAAAACCGGCGAACATGCCCAGGATAACCATCTTAAAAGCAGACAGATGGGTTTTATGTATGCTGACTTCCACATAACTTCTGGCAATCTCTAAGGGTGAATGCATAGGTAATACCTCCTGATTCTGATATCAATAATATATGTGAAAATATTATATGTGAATTCGGCGGAATTAGCAATATTATATTCAAAAACACCACCGGTTATTGTATAATAAAATAATTGGGAAAAAACAGAAAGGGAACGGACATGAAGAATAAAATCAGAATATATAAAAGCGTTTTCATGCTTCTTGCTTTTGGAATTTTGCTTTGCGCCGTATGCATGGGAAGTTCAGGTATGACAGTCAGAGCAAAAGAGCAGACATTTATCATTGATGCAAACATGCTTCCCTCAGCTCAGGCTGTTTATGAGATTCAAATAAAAGTTGAAAATCAGGGACAGGACTGGGAAGGAACCGTACGGCTGAGGATGACTGAGAGCTATTATGGAGGAAATAACTGTGCTTATGATACTGAACTGTCCCTGCCGCAAGGCAGTATGAAGCAGTTTGTGCTCAGAGTGCCAAAAGACAGTCTGGATCATACAGACGGGGTGGTGCAGGTAACTCTATTGGATAAAAATGGGGAGAAGGCGGCACAGAAGGAGTTTGGCAGGCTTTTGCAGACAGAAGCGGATGCATTGACCATAGGAATCCTGAGCGATGAATATATGTCGTTAACTTATCTGGATATGGGAGGAAATGAATTATACTATAATGGCAGAAATTACCCCATAAGGCTGGAGGAACTGAATCAGGACAAGCTGTCAGATTCTCTGGGCACTTTAAATTTTCTGGTAATTGACAGCTATAATACTGGTGTTTTGTCGGATAAGGCATTAGAGGACATCAGACAATGGATAGATGATGGAGGAATGTTAATTATTGGTGCCGGAGAAAACGCCGAAGAGGTGCTGGCAGGATTTGATGATTTGGAAATACAATGCGTTAAAATCGATGATCCGGGAGAAGGGACATACTCCTACAGTGATTATGTGGATATATCGCAGCTGCATATGGCGGAACTTAAGGATGCGGGCGGTAAATATGATGAAGGTTATGCTGTTTTAGGTCAGATATGTTCTCAGGGGAACGGCGCTGTGGAAATCCTGCCCTATTCTCTTGCAGAAGTGGCAAAGACTGACGCTGCCGGTGATTATGAACAGCAGAATTACTTCATAGAGAACATGCTCTACCAGGTTAATAATTATGCAAATCCTGTTAAAGTGTCGGGGCAATATGCTCATAATTATGATAATATGTATTATGTCAGGGAAATGTGCCGCCATTTGGGAAATGGCAGCAATCAATTGCAGTTTGGCGGGTTGAAATGGATTGTAATCTTGTATGTGATTTTTGTAGGTCCCATTCTGTACCTGATTTTACGTTCCGTAAAGAAACGGGATTTCTACTGGATTGCAGTGCCTGTAACGATGCTTGTGGGAACCTTTTTGGTATACTGGGCAGGAAGAGGGTTTGAGGTAGTGAATACCCATGTATATTCTGTGACGATAGAGAACCTTTCTGACGAGGGAAATGCCCGGACTTTTCTGCGTTGCTATGATGCCGGACACAAAGAGTGGGCTCTTCGTCTGGCAGAAGGATATGAATATGCCGGACCTTTACAGGACAACTATCATAGCATTAATGATGAAAACTATTATTACCATATCCGGAAGGAAGGTGACGAGCTTTTCTTCGGCATGAATCCATCTGTTGGTTTTGAAGACGGCTATTTTCAGGCAGGCATAGTAAGAGAGCCGGAAAAAGGCAGTATTTACAGTGACCTGCAATATAATGGACAGCAGGGTATCAGTGGAACGGTTACCAATGAAACCGGACGGGATTTTAAATATTTTGCTGTGTGCATGGGGGAGGATACCTATATTTATAAAAACCTCCCGGCAGGAGCGGAAGTCAGGCTGGATGAAACGGAATTGGTATATGATGATAGTGATAGTAGTGTGTACTATCATGGCATGTACGGCTATTATTACAACTTTTTGCGGGAAGTTCAGAATGGCGAAATGGCGAAAGATGTGGATATCCTGACTGCTTTGGGTATAGGAACCACCTATGCGAATCCCGTAGAAGAACCAAATAAGACGATAATTGTCGCGGTGACTGAAGATTGGGATAAAGCGGTAGACGATAATTGCAGCGAGGTATCTTATGGATGTCTCTATGCGGTTCAATAGAGGAAGAGATTACTGCTCTGACATGGAGGATTAGTATGCTTTATATAAATGATTTGACAAAAAACTATGGCTCTTTTATGGCAGTGAATCACTTGTCGCTGCATATTCCCGAAGGGGATCTGTTTGGCTTTGTAGGTCCTAATGGCGCGGGAAAGACGACTACAATACGGATTGTCTGCGGGTTGTTACGGGCAAGCAGCGGTACGGTAAGGATTGGCAGCACGGCAGCGTCTGTGGGAAGTAAAGAGATGAAAAGGATGATTGGCTATGTACCCGACTTTTTCGGCGTATATGACAATCTGAAAGTGCGGGAATATATGGATATGTATGGATCCATGTATGGAATGTATTCCCGCGATATTGCCAAACTGACGGATGATTTGCTGGAGTTAGTCAATCTTTCGGATAAAAGGGAGGTTTATGTGGACACGCTTTCCCGTGGGATGAAACAACGTCTCTGCGTGGCAAGGGCGCTGCTGCACAACCCCAGACTGCTGATTTTAGACGAGCCAAGCTCCGGTCTTGACCCAAGAGCCAGAGTGGAAATGAAAGAGTTACTGAAAAATCTTCACTCCATGGGAAAGACGATTGTGATTAGTTCCCATATTCTTTCGGAACTTTCGGAGATGTGTAACAGTATCGGAATTATGAACCGCGGGCAGTTAATTACGGCAGGCAGGATTGAGGATATTATGCAGCAGATACCGGACGGAAAAAGGGTGCATATCAAGATTGCCTCCGGCAGGGAGAATGCCGTAACGATTTTAAAGGAACAGGTGGGTGTCCGGATAGAGTCTGTCAGGGAAGATGAAATCATTATTTTGTTTGACGGCACAGATGAGGCAATCAGTGCGCTTATCGGACTTATGATTCAAAATCAGGTTGTTCTGGCGGGATTCTACAGGGAGGAAGGCAGTCTGGAATCCTTATTTATGCAGTTGACAGGAGGTGGCGCACAGTGAAGCTACGATGGAACCCTATTGTGAAAAAAGACTTACAGGTAACAGCCCGCAGTATGCGTATCAGCTGGGGACTGTTCGCTTATGAGGCGGTGCTGACAATGACTTTTCTTCTGGCGCTGTCAATCATACAGCAGGAGAGTACCAGCTTTTACAGCAGTGGTAATATTTATGGTCATCTGATTTATCTGTTTCCTGTGCTTGCCGTTGCGCAGGTGTGTATTGTTGCACTGATTGTACCTGTTATGACAGCCTCTGCGATCTCAGGTGAAAAGGAGCGGCAGACATTTGATATTATGTTAACCACATGTATGTCGCCTTTTTCCATTGTATTAGGAAAGGTAATGTCTGCGGTATTGCGTATTTTGTTTTTTGTGGCAGCCGGAATGCCGATTATGGCGTTAGCGTTTGTGGCGGGAGGTCTTAGCTGGAGTTATTTGTTTTACTTTGTATTAACTATTATCCTTCTGTCGCTGCTTTCAGGCAGTATTGGAATCCTCTGTTCAGCCCTCTGCCGGCGGTCTGTAACGGCTGTTATATTATCTTATGTATTTTATATTGTTATTTATGGATTGACGTTTCTTCCTATGCTGCTAAAACTGCTTTGGACGCAGGCGGAAAATGCGGGCGAATCATGCTTGTTCCTGCTGTTCAACCCTATCATATTCTATGAGGAATTTTTTATGCAGCTTATGACGAGTGAATCGCTTTTTGGAACGGAAGGTTCCGCTTTTCTAAAGGATGAAGTGGGTTTTCTTACTTATCATTTATCCCAGGGTAAGACATGGATGTTTTTATCTGCGGCATGTATTTTCTTAACGTCTTTCCTGTTTTTACTTGCAGCAGCATGGAAGGTAAATCCGATGCATTCTTCATCAGGCAAAAGACGTAAAGGTTGAAAATTAGTATGGAAAAGAGAGAATTTCTAAAAATAATACGAGCCTATAGGCGCAGGATGAATATGGCGGATTTCCTAAAAAAATCAGTTTTCGCACTAAGTATTGGTGCAGGGGCGGGGATTCTTTTTCAGGCTGCGGCGTTTTTTACACCCATGTATTATGTAAACCTCTATGCGATGCTGGCGCTGCTTCTGGCTGAGATGTCAGTGCTCGTGGTGATGCTTATAAAGCGGACAACCATGGAGCAGGCAGCTCTTAGAATGGACAGTTTTGGTTTTGAGGAGCGGATTGTTACGGCTTATGAGAACATTGACAAAGAAGGAACATTTGTAGGACTTCAGCGGGAAGATGCTATGAAAAAGTTAAGAGAGAATAGGGAGAGGATTCAAATTCCCCTTATGCCTTCTCTTAAAAGGACTTCACTGCTCTTTTTGCTGCTTGTGGTTTCAGCGGGACTTTCCCTGCTTCCTTCTGCGTCAAAAGACCGTGCCGGAGAACTTCATAGGGTGAAAAAAGAGGCGCAGGAGAAAGAGGATGAAATAGAAGAGTTTATCGAGGCGCTCGAACAGCTTGAGGAAGAGGAATTGACGGAGGAACAAAAAGAGGCGCTTCATGAGATGGTAGAGAGCCTTGAATCCTCACTTTCAGAGTATCAGCAGGCGGTTTCGGAACAGATGCTGGCAGCGGCATCCCAGAAACTGGATTATAAGTACGAAAATATGAGCGGTCAATTATCCGATATCATACAGGATATCGCGCAGGATATACAAAACGGTGCGGGAGTTTCGATTGCATCAGCGGACGCTGTGCAGAAAGTGGAAAATCAGCTTAAGAAAATGCGTGATACGGGACTTGCACGGGGCGATGGTTCCGAAACAGGGCAGGGCGGAGACGGTAACGGGAACGGAAATGGACAAGGCGGAGAAGGCGCCGGGAACGGGCAGGGCGGACAGGAAAATGGCGACGGAAACGGAAACGGCAGAGGAACCGGCAGCAGCAGTACGCCGCACGATTATGTCAGCGTTCCCAATGCTGTTGCAGACAGCGGGAATCTTACGGGGAATGCCGGAAGTCATGAGCTTTCAGAATATTTTCGTGCCCAGAACGGGTTGAACTGGGAAGGGGAGCATACATCCTATGAACAAGTTATCGGCAGTTATGAACAGAGCGCTTATGAGGGGATTGCCGCAGACCGGTATCCCAGCGGTATGGAAGATATCATAAAAGAGTATTTCTCAAGTTTTAATGATTAGAAAACGATAAACAGGGAGGCGACAGGGATATGGCTGAGTTAGATAAAAGCAGATTAAAAGATCCGGCATATATGGCAGGGCGGATGATTGCAAGTGAAAGAGAGATACAAAAGGGAATCATCGGACAGAGTGAGATTATCAGACAGGTGATACTGGCGATGCTTACAGGCGGCAATGTGCTTTTAGAGGGTATGCCGGGACTAGGCAAGACAAGGCTGGTCAGTACAATCGGGAAGGTTTTTGATCTGTCTTTTAAAAGAATTCAGTTTACTCCGGATTTGATGCCCAGTGATGTGACCGGTACGAACATTATTATAAAAAATGAACAGGGTAGCTCCTTCTCCTTTGAGCAGGGACCGGTTTTTGCCAATCTGATTCTGGCGGATGAAATTAACCGTGCCACACCCAAAACCCAGTCTGCGCTGTTGGAGGCAATGCAGGAGCATACGGTGACAGTGGGCAATGTCAGCCATGTGCTGGAAGAACCCTTTTTTGTGCTGGCAACCCAGAATCCTATAGAAAACGAGGGAACCTATCCTTTACCGGAGGCTCAGTTAGACCGCTTTATGTTTAAGCTGTTAGTCCGGTTTCCCAGCAGAGAGGAGTTAAAGGGAATTGTTGCGCTCACGGAAGGAAGCGGGGAACCTGTCATTGAAAAGCAGATGGACAGAGAGGGACTTCTGGCAGCAAGAGCCTTGGTAAATCAGATTCCTATTGCCGATGCGGTGATGGATTATTTGCTGGAGATTGTTATGGAAACTCACGTTCCGAATCCTCATATCAGAGAAGGAGCAAGCCCCAGAGCGGCACAGGCGTTAATCCGTGCAGCCAGAGCGAAGGCATTTCTGGAAGGACGTTTTAACGTTTCGTTTCAGGATGTGAAGGAAGCCGCATATCCTGTTCTCAGACATCGGATTATTCTGGGCTTTGACGCCATCAGCGCGGGAATTACCGAGGATGATGTCATTACAAGGATTTTGGACGCAAAAACGTCTTTGGCAGGAAGATAGGAGTTAAGGTTGATTATGATGTTAGACGCTGCATTTTTTGATAAGCTGTCAAGGCTTCGGTTAGTGATGGGACATAGAACTTCCATGAATCTGACCGGAAACCGTAAATCCATACAGAAAGGCTCTTCCATGGAATTTTCGGATTTCAGGGAGTATATGCCGGGAGATGATATACGCCGCATTGACTGGAATGCCTATGGACGCCTTGACAGGCTTTATGTGAAAGAGTATATGGAGGAAAAAGAGGCGGTCGTTTCAATCCTGATTGATACCAGCGCTTCTATGGATTATGGAGAAAAGAAAAAAAGTGAGCTTGCCCGTATGCTGGCAGCAGCTTTTTCTTATATGGGATTAAATGACATGGATCGGGTCGTGCTCTATGATATGCACAGAATGCATCAGCCTTTTGCGGCAAAGGGCGGGAAGAGAGCTTTACCCCGGCTTGCAGACTGGTTAGAACAGTGCAGTTTTGAGGGAACGGTGGATATCGCAAAAGCTGTTGGTGAACTTCCCATGAAAGGACCGGGCGTGACTATTTTAATCAGCGATTTTTTGCAGGAGACATTTCTGGAGCAGGAGATACCGGCAAAATTGCTGCGTTTCTTAAATTACAGAAAGCAAAGAACCATATTGCTGCATGTACTGGCGAAAGAAGAGCTTTCCGTAGAACTGACGGGTACACGGAATCTGATTGATATGGAGGATCAAAGTACCCTGCGCCTTACCTTGGATGCCGGAAGTATACGGACTTATGAGAAGGCTTTGTGGGAATTTACGGACCGGATACGGCGGGAATGCGCAGGAGCGGGGGCATTCTATGCGGTATGCAGCACAGGAACGGATATTTATCAACTGATTTTTCAGGATTTAAGGATGCTATATGATATTTGAGAGTTTATGGCCGCTGTTTTTT
>CAZKOR010000111.1:0-12104 GCA_964554405.1 uncultured Bacteroides sp.
TCCACACCGTTACATACAATATCATACTGATAAGCAAGAATATCTAACGGCTCCTTTGTATTCAATGCTTCCAGACCGCCCTGCGGCATGGAAAAAGGATTATGCGTAAAACCTATCTGTTTTGTATCTTCATCCAGCTCAAACATCGGAAAGTCATTTACGTAGCAAAACCGGTATGCTTTCTTTTCAATTAAATCCAGTTTCCCGCCTAACTCGTTCCGAATCTGTCCTGCATAATAAGCGGCTCTTTCTTCTTTATCCGCAATGAAGAAAATCGTATCGCCCACAGACAGCCCGGCAAGTTCTGCAAGTTCTTTTTTTAGTTCTTCCGGAATAAATTTATCAATCGGTCCTTTATAGGACATGTCCTCATCCACTTCCAGATAGCCTAAACCGCCCATACCCATATCCGTAGCGAATTTCAGCAGTTTTTCATGAAATCCTTTCGACATATCCGCATGTACTTTAATCGCCCGGACTGTCCTGCCGTGAAATGGTTTGAATGAGCATTGTTGGAAAAATGCGGTCAAATCAATAATTCGCAACGGGTTTCTCAAATCCGGTTTATCCGTGCCGAATTCCAACATCGCCTGCTTATAACTGATAACCGGATACGGCGCCTTTGTTACTTCATACCCTTCCGGCGCAAATTTTTCAAACGCAGCGGATAATACTTCTTCCCCTACCCTGAACACATCCTCCTGTGTTGCAAAACTCATTTCAAAATCCAACTGATAAAATTCGCCGGGAGAACGGTCAGCACGCGCATCTTCATCACGGAAACACGGTGCAATCTGGAAATATTTATCAAACCCCGATACCATAAGAAGCTGTTTATACTGCTGCGGTGCCTGCGGCAGCGCATAAAACTTCCCTTTATATTTTCTGGAAGGTACAATATAGTCCCTTGCTCCCTCCGGGGAAGACGCACAAAGGATAGGTGTCTGAATCTCCAAAAATCCCAGCTCTGTCATTTTTTCCCGCAAAAAGCTGATGACCTGCGAACGGAAAATAATATTATCTTTGACCTTTTTGTTCCTTAAATCCAGATAGCGGTACTTTAAGCGCACCTCTTCCCTCGTCTCCTTTGAAGTCATAACCTCAAAAGGAAGCTGTTTATAAACTTTACCGAGAACCTCTACTTTATGTGCCTCCAATTCAATCGTTCCGGTCGGGATTTTGGGATTGTAGGTCTCCTCGTCTCTTTTCTCAATCAGACCCTCTATCGCAATACACATCTCTTTGGAAAGTCCGTTTAATAAGGAAGTATCCCGCATGACGACCTGCAAAACACCATACATATCCCGCAAATCCACAAAAGACACACCACCGTGATCCCTGATGTTTTCCACCCATCCGGCCACTTTCAGTTCTCTCCCGATATCGCCCTCCGTAATCTCTTTTAATGTTACCTCTCTGTAAATGTTTCCTGTTGCCATATTTTGCTCCTTTCTCAAGGTTGACAGAATGCAATTCTTTCAACCTTTTTCTTGCCGGGACTTTTTGCGCGTAGAAAAACGTAAAAAAAGTCCCGGAATACTTTTTTGTATTCCGGGACGGATATTCTATCATACCCGCGGTACCACCCGCATTGACAAGCCGCCATCTCCAACAAGATGTTTTACCGCCCTGCCCACTCTAACACTTAACGCGTGCAACGTATTACCCTAGCATAATATATTCATAATAAGATATTCTGTATATTATGGTTCGGATAATCTGCTCCGGAGTGTTCCCAGTCCTTACTTCCCACAAACAGCGCTCTCAGTCGGTGACGCCGTATTCCTGTCGTTTTCCATAAGGCGAGTCTCCTTCAATGCATTTCTCGTAATTATTGTATACCATAATACAATTATAAATGCAAGCATTGTATCAGAAAAAATACAATCACCGGTTTTTCTCCAGTCTCTTGACAAGATAGTAAAACTCATCCTTATATTCATCTTCTCTGATATCAAGTTCCTGTAGTTTATCAATCACTGCCTGCATAGTGGCACTTCCTTTATAGCCGCTGTCCGTTACGACCAGACCAAATTCCGCCACTACCATTGCAAACTGTATATCCTCCTGCGGGTCTTCCGTAAAACTGTCCTTATCAACCGGATAGGATAACAGAATGCTTTCTTTCTCTCCCGGCTCTTTATAGCGGATATTGATGTTAAACCATTCTTCGTCCGGCAGTTCTCCTTCTTTTCCGTATTTTAGTGAAGTTCCCGAATAAGTAGACGCACTGTCCGCTGTCACGATTTCATAAAGAACCGTCACCGTATGCCCTGCACCGATTTCTCCCGCGTCTTTTGTATCGTCCGTAAAATCCTGTTCTGCAAGCATTCTGTTCTCGTAACCGATAAGACGATATCCTGCCACAACTTCCGGATTGAACTCCACCTGAAATTTTACATCTTCCGCTACCGTTACCAGAGTTGCTCCCATTTCTTCTACGAGAACTTTCTTTGCTTCCGCCAGTGAATCAATATAGGCATAATTTCCGTTTCCTTTATCCGCCAGTGTTTCCATCTTATTATCTTTGATATTGCCGGTTCCGAAACCAAGTACGGATAAGTAGACGCCTGACTCTTTTTTATCGCTTATTAAGTCTTCCAGTTCCTCCTCTGTTGTCAGACCTACATTCAAATCACCGTCTGTCGCTAAAATAACCCTGTTATTTCCACCCTCTATAAAATACCTCTCCGCAAGACGGTATGCCGTGATGATTCCCTTACTTCCCGCCGTAGAACCACCAGCCTCCAGACTGCTTATCGCATTCGCAATTTCCCTTTTCTCCGCTCCGTTTGCGCCTTCTAAAATCACTCTGTCCTCTCCGGCATAAACAACGATGGACACCGTATCTTTTTCCGTCAGATTTTCCGTTAAAAGAGCAAAAGATTTTTGCAGTAACGGCAGTTTATCGCGAGAATTCATGGAGCCGGAAACATCCAGTAAAAAGACCAGATTAGAAGGCTTTGCTTCGGAAAAATCAATATCTTTCGTTTTCAGTCCAATCATAGCCACTTTGCTGTTCTCATTCCATGGGCAGTCTGTAATTTGTGTCGTTACGCCAAAAGGCTCCCCGTTTTTCGGGTTGGCATAATCATAATGAAAATAGTTGAGCAGTTCTTCAATTCTGACAGAACCCTCCGGTATCTCATCCAAAGAATAACCGTCCTCAATCATTCTGCGCAGATTACTGTAGGAAGCCGTATCCACATCTGCGGAGAAAGTAGAAAGCGGATTTAAGGAAGCAGGTAAAAATCCGTTTTCCACTATCTTGCTGTATTCCTCCGTATTTGCTGTTTCATACCCATAATCCTCCGCAAACGAGCTCTTGCTTTCATAATCATAATATTCTTCTGCTGCCATACCGATGCTTGTGGAGTACCCGCTGTCCGCTGCCGTACCTGCGCCTGTGGAAGAGCTGCCGTCCCAGCCTGCTTCTGATAGCGATGTTGATGTATCATTGCTGCTTCCGCTTTTGGAACTGCCGCATCCTGTCATAACACTGCACATCATCATGGAAGCTGTCAGCAGACAGACTCCCTTTTTCCAATTTTTCCTATCCTTTCTCATAAAAATTCCTCCCTGTTTTCGTTTTATGGCACTTTGTACCATCGCCTGATACAAAAGATACGAATAGGGAGGAATCTTTTTATGGTAATTTTTTGAAATTTTTATAATTTATAAAAATCACAGTTTATGACTGCCTGAGTTTGATCTGATTGGGTCTGCGCTGCATCCTCTTTTTCTTCATTCTCTTCTTCATATGCCTTGATGCTGCCACAGCCTTCCGCCAAAATTTCCACTGTGCTCTTCTGTTCCTTACTGCACATCACACGACCACAGCCAATAATCTCCACTTTGTCTTTCAGTTCCTGATTCGGAATCTCCGCATCCAGCGTAACCTTGCCGCAGCCTATAACAGTAATTCCTTTTGGATAATCAAGCAATATATCTTTAGTCAAATCAAACATTCCTCTGCTCTCAATCGTAATTGCACCCTTTTTGACAGTTATCAGATTTTCATACTTAATCCGATTTACAGGAAACTTCTCCACCAGCGTTTCATCCGCATACAATTTGCCGCGCACAATCAGGAAAATATCCTGAAGCTTCTCCTCGTCTTCGCTTCCTAACGTAAAGTTCCCGTCAATATAGATTTTTCCGCCCGATTCGGAAAGCAGTTCTTTCGTCAGTTTCTTTTCTTTTGAGTAATAATATCCTTCGGGAATCAAATCCAGTTCCACATCCTCATCAAAGAGAAGCGCCGCCTTTTCAAACAGCTTTTCTGCAATAAGTCCTCTTCTGGTAATAAACTGTACCCCCTTTTGCAGCAGGCTCTCTATATCCAGTGTATCATCCGCAATAATTACTTCGCTTTCAACGTAATATTTCTGACTCCTGCATCTTAAAAGGAATATTTTGTCTAGCAGAAACGTGCTTTTCAGCTTCACTGCATCGCCCGGATAGGCTTTTTGGCTGCCGTTAACCAATATCGGCGGAAGATTCTGTAATGTGGACGGGTATTCCGCGTTACCGTTTACTATGATTTTAACGATGTTGGCAAGCGCTTTCTCAGAGTCTTTCTCGATTGTCAGGTTTCCGTTCACTGTCAACAGTACCTTATTCCTGAAAGAAGTCTCTCCATTCAGCACGCAATTTCCATTCTCACAGACAACGTCAATTGTTTCATCCGTATCTTCCATCATCATAATTTCATCCGCATTGATAGATACCGGATATTCCGCCAGAATTATTTTGGAAGCGTTGGACATAATAAGGCAGTCCGCGTTTATGCTTATGGACTCATATTGATTCAGTACTTCTTTTATTGCCGTTCTCGTATCACATACATCTGCATTAATAATAAGTTTCTTCTTTTCCATTCTGTTTTCTCCATTCTTATTCCCAATATAGTTTTAACAGTTTCTTTCTTAGCGTTATCAGTCTTGCCCTGATTGTAGATGCAGGAATGTGCAGTTTCTCTCCTATCTCATTGGAGCGGTAACCCAGCTCGTAGCGCATACGGTATAATTCCCGTTCTTCCGCGGTCAATGCCTGCAGCAGTTCTTCCACATCAACCTCGTCAAACCCTTCCTCATTGGCAACATCCATATCCATAGTCAGATTCGGCGCTTTGGCTCTTCTTCGCACAGTATCAACAAAAATGTTTTTTGCCGTTCTGTAAAGCCATGAACTCTGCTGTCTTTCATTCAACTCCGTGAATATATGCGCATTCTGCACCGCCCTCAGATAAGTCTCCTGCACGATATCCTCTGCAAACTCTCTGTTGCTTTGAGTCAGCTTCATACAAAACCAGAGCAGTTTATCGTAATGCTTCGTATAAAATCCGTCCATTCAAGGACTTCTCCTTTCCATCACAAGTGATTCACAGGCGATTTATTTAACCGGTTATACTAATATGACGAATGAAAAAAACAAAGTGTTGTATTTAATTTTAATTTTTTTCCGCTGCCGTTAAAACAACAAACCTGTCCTGCTCGTATTGCAGGGAAACTTCATAGGTTTCTTCTTTTTTCAACCCCTTTTCTTCTCTTGGTTCACTAATAAAATCATACTGTGTCTCATCATCACATATCAATTCTATCTGCATGCCGCTTTCCATCACAGCATCCGTATCTGCTTCCAACACAACTGCCTGATATACGGTTTCTCCTCCTGTTTCATCCACCTGCAGAATCTGCACGACGGCACCTTCTAAAATCTGTCCGTCTGAAATCTCCGGCGTTGCAGCTTCCTCTGCCTCTTCTTCTGAAGCCTCCGCTCCATCCATAGCGGCAGTGTCACTTCCCCCTGCCATACTGCTGCCTGTATCGTCTGCTGTGCTTTCAGAATACTCGGTCTCCACTTTTCCTTCTTCCGCTGCTTCTGCCGGAGCAGTATTAAACGCCTCATCGGCTGCCGCCTCCGTAGTCGTAAAACTTTCCATGAGCTCTGTACTTGCCGAAGTATCCGCACCGCTGCTACTGCGGCTGTTGCTCTTAGAAGAACCGATAAGACCTGCCATCATCGCAGGAAAAAGGATAACAACACACAAACATGCTGCCGCCAAAAGCCCCCAGCGTTTCCATGTCATCTGTTTTTTCACTACAAAACGTTCTATATCTATACTCTTACTCTCATTTTCAAGTGGTGCCGTGGCTATTTTTTTCTCGGATAATCCGGCTTCAATCCGGTTCCATAAATCCGGCGTCTCATTTTGTTTCAGTTCTCTGTATTCCAACTCAAAATCCCGTTCCATAGCCACACCTCCTTAACTTTTTCACCGCGCTCTGATATCTCCAAGTCACCGTACCAAGGGGAATCTGCAGCGACTGCGCAATTTCCTGAAACGTCATATCTGCGAGAACTTTCATGTTCATAATCTGACGTTCACTCTCTTTTAATCCGGAAAGCGCCTCTTCGATTGCCGCATCCGCAATCGCTTCCTGTTCCACCGGATTTTCCCATTCCGTATCCTGCCCCGAAAGCGGCGCCTGCTCTATTTCATCTAAAATCTCTCTTGCTTCTTCTTTTCCATATTTTCTCAAGTAATCAATCGCCATATTCCTGGCAATTGTTGTCATCCATGTTTTGTGGCCTCTGCCGCCCTGATAATAATCCGCTTTATCCCATAGTTTGATAAAAAAATCACTTGTCACATCTTCCGCGCTTTCCTTATTCCGCAGAACATCTTTTATGATTGCATATATCAAAGTGATGTAGGCTTCATAAATTTCCTGAAGCCCGCTTTTATCGCCCTGCCGGATTTTACTCATAGCGGCGTCAAATTGTACATCCGTCATAAGCTTGTCCTTTCTGTATTTTTTGTTAATAGGGGATTGTGAAACTCTGTTTTTTCAAAACATCCGCTGTGCAATATAAACAAATCAACGCAGGCACGCTTGCGCTACATTGTCGCTCGCAACGGTGCTAAGCTCGAAAGAACCTCGCTAAGAACCGGCGGCTCCATAGTACCTGCTTATAATATTGTTTATATTGCACAACTGGATTTCGGAAATAAGAAGTTTCACAATCACCTGGTTTTCTGATAAATTCAGAGTTTAGGTGTCAAAAAATGTAAAAATTGTGAAGGGATAGATTGCATAACATGTTCCTTGTGTTGTCCTGTGTAGGAAGATGAGATTTTCTTAATATTCCATAAAGTATCAACCGCAAGCTTCGCAGCTTGCGCTCGCAATTTCAGGACACGGATGTCCTGAAAAGTCCGCACTAAGCCCGGATGGCGAATAGCGGGCGGTTGCGTCCATTCCCACAACAATTCCGGAATATTTAGAAAATCCATCTGCCGAAGCCGGACAACATTAGGAACACGTTGTACAATCTACTTTTACAATTTACAAACTATTTTTGACCCCAAATTGATATAGATGCAGAAAAGTATTCTCACCCCGTAAGATAAGAATACTTTCACCTGTTATCCATATATCTTTACATTTTCGCTAAACGGTCAACCGCTTCCACCGTATTCTCATAGCTTCCAAACGCCGTCAGCCTGAAATACGTCTCACCGCTCGGTCCGAAACCGGAGCCTGGTGTTCCTACTACATTGGCATTTTCCAAAAGATAATCGAAGAACTCCCAGCTTGTCATGCCATTTGGCGCTTTTAACCAGATATAAGGTGCATTCACACCACCGGACACCGTATAGCCTGCATTTTTCAATCCGTTTAAGATGTAAGCAGCATTTTTCATATAATAAGCGACTAATTCTTTTGTCTCCTTTTTGCCGGCTTCACTATAAACCGCTTCTCCGGCGCGCTGGATAATGTATGGTGCACCGTTGTACTTTGTTCCATGACGTCTTGCCCAGAGTGAATGCAGCGCTACATCACCTACTTTCAATTCTTTCGGAATAACTGTAAAGCCCAGTCGAACACCTGTAAATCCGGCATTTTTGGAAAAAGAGCGAAGCTCGATTGCACAGGTTCTTGCACCGTCACACTCATAAATGGTATGAGGCACATCCGCTTCCGAAATATAAGCCTCATAAGCCGCGTCGTAAATAATAACCGCACCGTTCTTATTCGCATAGTCAACCCATTCCTGCAGCTGCGCCTTCGTTATGGTCGAGCCTGTCGGATTGTTCGGGAAACACAGATAAATCAAATCCGGCGTTTCCTTCGGCAGCTCCGGTGCAAAATTGTTTTCCGCAAGACAGGGCATATAAATTACATCGCTCCAGTTACCCGTAGCAGCATCATATGTACCTGTTCTTCCCGCCATGACATTAGTATCCACATAAACAGGATATACCGGATCACAGACAGCAATCTTATTATCCGTACTGAAAATTTCCTGAATATTGCCGGAATCACACTTTGCGCCGTCGGAAACAAAAATTTCATCCGCTTCGATTTGGCAGCCTCTTGCCTTATAGTCATTGTCCGCTATCGCCGTACGCAAAAATTCATATCCCAAATCCGGCGCATATCCACGGAATGTTTTTGCATCCGCCATCTCGTCCACCGCACTGTGCAGTGCGCCGATAACCGTAGGTGATAACGGCTGGGTTACATCCCCGATTCCCAGACGGATAATCTTTTTATCCGGATTTGCCTGTGTATACGCATTTACTTTCTTTGCAATTGTAGAAAAAAGATAACTGCCGGGCAGTTTCAAATAATTGTCATTTACTTTTACCATGTCTGTTTTCATTCCTTTCTTTTGCCGGTAACTTTTTTTATTTAATAGTTTAACAGTAACCATCCTATCAGTCAAATGTTTAAAGCATAATTTCCTATTCTATAAAATAGATAGCATTTATAATGCACATATAGTAAAATAAAAAAGTAAAAATAACAACCCAGACTCCTAAATAACTAATTTTCAAAAGGGGGAGAATGAATGAAATATGATGTAATTATTGTTGGGGCGGGTCCCGGAGGAATCTTTTCCGCATATGAACTAATACAGCAAAAACCGGAACTGAAAATCGCTGTTTTTGAAGCAGGATTCCCACTAGAAAAACGCCGCTGCCCCATTGATGGAGAAAAAGTAAAAAGCTGCATCAAATGCCAGACCTGTGCTATCATGAACGGATTTGGCGGCGCCGGAGCTTTTTCCGACGGTAAATATAACATTACCAACGATTTCGGCGGCACACTTCACGAATATATCGGCAAAAAAGAAGCTCTGGAACTGATGCGTTATGTTGATAATATCAATGTTTCCCACGGCGGCAGCGACACACGCATCTTTTCTACCGCCGGAACCGATATAAAGAAAAAGTGCATGCAGAACAAATTGAAGCTTTTGGACGCATCCGTCCGCCATCTGGGAACAGATGTCAACTATATTGTATTAGAAAAACTATTTAATGAATTGCAGGAACACATTGACTTTTTCTTCCATACGCCCGTCACAACGCTTAAAATAATAGAAGACGGTTACCGTATCTATTATGGAGAAAAGTCGGCTGACTGCAAACAGTGTATCATCTCCGCCGGACGAAGCGGCAGCAAATGGATGGAGAAGCTCTGTAAAGAACTGGATATTCCTACAAAATCCAACCGCGTAGACATAGGCGTCCGTGTAGAACTGCCCGCTGTCATTTTCTCAGATTTAACAGATGAACTCTATGAAAGCAAAATTGTGTACCGCACGGAAAAGTTCGAGGACAACGTGCGCACTTTCTGTATGAATCCGCATGGTATCGTAGTAAATGAAAATACTAACGGTATTGTTACCGTAAACGGCCACAGCTACGAAGACCCCGAGAAATTTACGGAAAATACCAATTTTGCCCTTCTTGTGGCAAAGCATTTCTCCGAACCGTTCAAAGACAGCAACGGTTATGGTGAAAGTATCGCAAGACTCTCCAATATGCTTGGCGGCGGTGTTATTGTACAGCGTTTCGGGGATTTGGTCAGAGGACGCCGAAGCAATACTAAACGTATAGAAGAGGGTCTGGTGACACCGACTTTAGCCGCTACACCCGGAGATTTGAGTCTCGTACTTCCAAAGCGTATTCTGGACGGCATTATCGAAATGATTTATGCATTGGATAAAATTGCTCCGGGAACCGCCAATGACGATACTCTGCTCTATGGTGTGGAAGTAAAATTCTATAACATGGAAGTAGAATTAAATGAACATCTTGAAACCAAGTATCCGGGGTTATATGTTATCGGTGACGGAAGCGGTGTGACACATTCTCTTTCCCACGCTTCCGCCAGCGGCGTATATGTTGCAAGAAGGATTGCCCAAGGCTAATCCTTCTTGTACTCTCCGTCAAAAACCGTTTCGGCAGGTCCTGTCATATAGACCAGATTTGCTTCCCTGTCCCAAGAAATTTCAATCTCGCCGCCCAGTACCTTTACCGTAACCGTATCATCCGTCAAACCGTTTAAAATACAGGAAACAACCGTCGCGCAGCATCCCGTTCCACAGGCAAGCGTTTCTCCGGTTCCCCTCTCCCATACACGCATCTGCACATGCGTCCTGTCCAAAACCTTTACAAACTCCGTATTTGTCCTTTTCGGAAAACATTTATGATTTTCAAAATACGGCCCTATCTTTTCTATATCCAAATGCTCCACATCATCCATAAACACAACCGCATGCGGATTTCCCATTGACACACATGTCATTTTATACTTTTTTCCCTCTACCGAAATAGACTCATCCACTATCCTGTCTTTTCCGTTATCGGCAAGTACAGGGATTTTCTCGGGATGCAGTTGCGGCGCTCCCATATTGACCTTGACTGTATCTACTTTTCCGTCTTTCAAGAAAAGCTGCAGATATTTTATCTGCCCATAGCTGATTATGCTGATATTTGTTTTATCCGTCAGCCCTTTATCGTAAACATATTTTGCCACACAACGAATACCATTGCCGCACATTTCCGCCCTGCTGCCATCCGCATTATACATCTCCATCTCAAAATCAGCCTCTTTAGACGGATTAATAAAAATCGCGCCGTCTCCGCCGATTCCGAAATGCCTGTCGCTGATTTTTCTTACAAGCTCCGGTTTTTCCTCCTGCGCTATCTTCTCCGTAAATCCATTGATATAAATGTAATCATTGCCGCATCCGTGCATCTTTGTAAATTTCATGAAAATCCCTCCGTTCCTAGTTGAAATGATTTGCGTAACACTAGCTGTCAGGCTAGTGTTTATTATATCATTATTGTGTGGTTAAAAAAAGCACAGTAATTGCAAATTACTGTGCAAAAGATGCTCTGACATTTCACCCATGAATCCCCTTCTCAATAACTCCAAATCCCAACGGATAAGGTCCGGTATGCACACCGATTGTCGCGCCGATTTGAAAAACAGGCATTTCGGTTATATCATAGCCCTTTTCCTGTAATGTGGACAGAGCCTGATCACGAAAGGCAAGTCCTTCCTCGCGGTCATACCCATATCCGACCACAATACTGTAGCAGTCGATTCCCAGACTGCTTTCCTGCAAGTATTCCAAAAGATGCTCCAACGCCTTCCTGGTAGTGCGCTTTCGTCCCCTGTCAATGCCGGAGGGGAAGATTTCACCCTGTTTTAATGTAATCACAGGACGGATGTCCAGAACGCTGCCTGCAAGAGCCGCTACTTTGCCGATTCGTCCGCCGTGCTTTAAATATTCCATGTTTCCTACTGTAAAGAAAATCCTTCCGGTACTCTTAATTTCCTCCAGCCGCGCTATAGTGTCCTGATAGCTGAAGCCGTTATCTCGTAAATTTACCGCTTCCAATACATACTGCCCCTGTAAGACCGTATCAACGGTAGAATCCATGACAGCAATTTCACTTTGCGGGTATTTTTCACGCAAAATATCCCGTGCATTGAGTGCTGACTGCATGGAGCCGCTGAATTTTGTCGTAATGCAGATGCAGATTACGGGAATCCCTGCCTCGGCAAAAGGCAGAAATGCTTCTTCATAATCCTGAATAGAAGGCATGGAGGATTTCGGGTATACGCCTTTTCGCTCAACCATCTGCTGATAGAAGTCCCGGATACCGATTTCTACATTTTCTTTAAAATAATGCTCCTCGTCAAAAGACACATAAAAAGGCACTACGGTTATATTTTTTTCCTGTACAAGCTCCGGAGGCAGATCACAGGAGCCGTCGCTGATAATATGAAACG
>CAZKOR010000112.1:0-12030 GCA_964554405.1 uncultured Bacteroides sp.
TAATGAAACTGCTTATGAATATGGAATGCTGCTTTTAAAATGCGTAAAGCTTCTCCAGTCAGAGAATGCGGGAATAGCCGCCGCGTTTGCAGGGGAAAAGGATTATAGGGATACGAAACAGCGGTTTGTTAAAATTGCAGATTTTACACCATATAAAAAATGGAAAGCAGCCGTTTTTGGGATATGCTGTGCGGCAATGCTTATAGGGATGCTTTTATTGATAAGGAAGATTTCCTATCCGTGCTATACAGAAGATACAAATATTGTGTTAATGAGTGATACAGGTGAAATGTGGATGCTGTACGACAGCGAGGAATTAAGAAATGCGTTTTATGCAGATGGGCAGAATGTCCATATTGACAGAAAAGCGATGAACAACATTTTGCAGGAGTACGGAATAGAAGAAAATACTTTCTATCTTAGCTTTGGCGGATATATGAAAATACCGGGTATCGGTGGCGGCGGAAGTCTTGTTTATATAGATTTCAGGGGAGAAAATGAGGAACTGATAATTCCTTATTGGAACAGAGATGCGGAGATAGCGACAATTATTTTAAAGGAATTTAGGAGGAAGATGAGATGACAATAGGAAACATTAATGGAGTAAATTTGCAGGGGGCAGCTTTTCAAAACCGAATTACCAATGCACAGAAACATAGCAGTTCTTTTGATGATATGCTTGGCGGGAATCAGAACACAGGCACAGCAGGAAGTGCAGACATGGGCGTTCTTATTTCCCTTTCTACTACAAAGGAACAAATTGCAGATATGAAGAAAGTGCGGACAGACTTGGAGGGGAAACTGCGCACTGCCGAAACAGACGAAGCAAGGGAATCATTGCAGGAAAAAATTGACAATCTGACCGAAGCTATGGTTGAAAAAGCAAAAGAGACTCAAGATACCATATCAGAGAATCGGAAGACTGAACAGGATAAAACAGAAGATGAAAATGAAGAAGAAACAGATGCTGCTCCGGAAGAAGATAATGGCGGCTTATCAGCTCTGCCACTTACTCCTTCCAACTGATTTTTTTGATTAATTATTTTAATGCTGACAACACATCCGAAACCGTCATTTGCAAGTTAGCAGAGATTTCCTTTCTCGAAGGAAGTACCGCAAAGAATACTTTTTCTGCCGTTGTGTCCTCTGTCACAAATTGTGGAAATTTAATATTCAATGCTTTACAGACCATCTTCTCAAAAGAAGAATAACCGACCATATCTGTGGTTCCTACATGAAAAATTCCATGTAAATTATGGTCAAGAACATATTTTGCGTATTCCCCGATTTGTTTTGCGAGTGTGACATTTATCATATAACTGGGGTAAGTATAGTGAGGCTCTTTGTTTTGGCTGTGCAGCTTTAATTGTTGAATCCTAGGACAATCAAAACTCCAAACGGCAGCCAATCGGAAGATTATCAGTTGGCTGCCAAGTATTTGACCCAACATAGTTTCACAATCCCGTTTGAAACTGCCGTAATCGGATATGGGCATTGGCGGATCATCTTCGTTCCAAGGCTGGGATAAGTTTCCGTCGAACACATTGGCAGTAGACATATACAATAGCCGCTTCTTTTTTTCAACCAGCCAATTCGCCAGTGATTTATGAAAGTTAATCTGCGCCTGAAAGTCTCCCCGAATAGAAGAAATTACAATATCCGGTTCTTCTCGGTTTAGAATTTCTACTAATTTGCTTGGTTCTTCCACCGTCAAACGATACCCGTTTTCCGGATCATGATGTCCTGCTGTCGGTACAATTTGATAGTCATCTCCCAAAGCTTCAGCGATGGCTTTACCGACTAAGCCGTTACCGCCAAGCAACAAAACTTTCTTTTTCATTTATGCTGCTCCTAATAATTTATTCGTTTGTTATAATCTAAGTATACCATAAATGTCGTAGAAAAAAATATAGAGTTGTGATATGATATCAGCAGTACAAATCTAAAGTTGCGGAAGGACAGGGATAAGAATGATTGGCTTAATTGTTGCTCGTTCAAAAAATAATGTGATTGGAAAGAATGGCCAGATTCCTTGGAAAATCAAAGGAGAACAAAAACAGTTCAGAGAATTGACTACTGGTAATGCTGTTATTATGGGGCGGAAATCTTATGAAGAAATCGGTCACCCTCTTCCAAATAGGATGAATATCGTTGTTTCCCGCAGCGCAAATTACACAGGCGAGAATCTGGTAACGGTAAAATCGCTTCAAGAGGCTATTGAAGCAGCCGGGGATGTTGATGTTTATGTGGCTGGAGGATATGGTTTGTTTCTGGAAGCAATTTCTATAGTGGACAAAATGTATATCACTGAAATCGATATAGAAATAGAAGATGGAGATGTATTTTTTCCTGAATTTGATAAAAGCAGCTTCGACATTACGATAGGCGAAACTGCCGGTGAAGATATCAAATATACAAGGACGGTTTATGTGCGGAAGGGATAAGTCACGCAATCTGCTCTATACGGCATTTCTGACATAAAGGATATTCTGCAATGAATGGCTCAATTCTTTTTTTCATTTCAGCAAAAGAACTGCCGTAAAAATATAAAGCAGTATATGAGTTCCCTTCCCAATAACTATACATTCTGCCGATTCCTTCCACTGCCTGTTCCATTTGTTCAATTACATAATTGATATCACAGTTCTGGTATACTTCCGCGGGTAAGTCCACACCATTGGAATAGTAAGCCAGTCCCTCTAATGTACCCACTTCAATTGGGGGTTCTATACCTTGTAGAACGGAGCCTTTTGGAATGCCCATTCCGTTGAGCAAATCTATCAGCCACTTTACATTATCTGATTTATCAGTTGCTAATTGAATTTCTATATCGCAATACTTAATTTCCCCATCAGGATTCTGAGCTGTACCTCCTCCGGTTATCTCGCCAAGTTGGTTTTTTTCAAGTATTTCCTGTAATGCATCTTCCAATTCAAATCTGTGTATTGGTTGTAATCGCGCATTCAGTTCTAATATTAGATTCATATTGTTATTGTTCTCCTTGATTAACTATTATCATATTTTGCTATTAAAATATTCCTGTGTGACTTGTAACTGTTTCTTTAGAATTTCTTTCCACATATGCGGATGAATTTCGCCAGAACCTTTTGAAACTTTAGTCAATTTAACATTACCATTATCTTCAATTTTTCTATAATAATAATGATCTGTATCCTTATATAGCTCCCAGCCATCTCTATCGCAAAATCTCTTTAGTTCTTTCCATCTTGGCATTGCAGCATATCTCCTATCTTTTGTGGGTCGTCTATAATTAATGCTTTAAATATATAAGGAATATGTCCTTTTCTATTTGGACTATGTGAATATATTTCATATTCATTATAATAATCCATAGCATATTCTAAGATGGACTTACCAAGATTTAAACGCGCCTCTTTTTCATCTTTTCCATTTTCAACAAGATCTATCTCATTAAGTGATAATGTAATAGAACCATCTTCCTCAGGATATCTTATTACTGTAAATCGATATGCCTGTAAAATTTCGTACATTGTTTCCAAATCAGAGAACCACATCTTATCTCTTGTACGTTTTATAAATATAGGTTTTTCACGAGTAACGCTATCACAAAATGCACTCCACTCTTTTCTTACAGTTGTAGCTTGTTTCATTATCATATCTATCATCTCCTTTATACCTCCAGTATAGCAAAAGTGTACACTTTGTCAATAATGTACACTTTATTCTATGCAAGGTATTCTTTTTTATTCTTCTAAGAAACAGATATTTTATTACGCAATCTTCAATATATAATCATAATAAATACATTACACCCAGTTTGCAACGGTTTCCCACGAGTGCCGTCTGTCGAAACCGTATTTTTTATAGTATGCGGCCTTATCCTGATACATTTTCTTTTCCGCTTTTGCGATCAGTTTGTCCACACCGCTGAAGCTGTCCTTTTCCCACAGGCCGCCTACGGCCATGTGAATGGAGTTATTTTGCAGGTCTTGTTTTAACTGTTCCACGCCCTGCCACAGGGCTGACTCATCGATCTCTGTACAGAGTGCTAACAGTTCATCGCCGCCGATGCGGAACAAGCCGTATTCGCCAAAGATCTTTTTGAGACATTCACATGCATCTATAATCAGTTTGTCACCGAAAGCATGCCCTTTCTGGTCGTTGACCTGTTTCAGTCCGGTCACATCACAATAAACGATTCCCAGACTCTGTTCGTCTTGCAGATTATCAATGTATTCGCTCATGGCGTGACGGTTCCCAATCTGGGTAAGTTGGTCAAGATAACTCATTTTTTCCAGTTTGTCCAACAGCTCCTGCCTGTCGGAGTCAATGGCAAGCTCCATACGGTATTCTTTCCCGTTCTCCTCCACCAAGGTATCCTTGAGCATTACCTGTCTCTCAAGAAAGGGATTGTAATACCACCATTCGATAAAAGATCCCTGCTTTAGCTGGTGATTGTTACACATGGAACAGGGAGCAGAACAGTTTTGAAGAACCTCATAGCATTTTTTGTGGGTGATTTCTTCAAGGGAGTGAAAGCCGTATGTACGAAGCGCTTTTTGGTTCATGTATATCAGCTCATGGCTATTTATATCCGAAACATAGACGATTTCTTCCATCGTATTAAAGAACTCCCATATTTTACTCATAGGCGCAGTCCTCCTGTCTCAAGTTATACAAGGGTAAATATTTATATATATCTAATCATATTTCTTCCCTCTTTTTTGACATTTTGCGTGAATGGTAAATATATGGTGTGGATTGCAGATGCCGTACATTTACATTTAGAAGGCAAAATGTTAGAATTGCAGTAAGACAAAAAGGAAAGAAACAATTAATGCCAGTACAAATTCTAACACTCATACATAATTTAATTACTATGTTGTTCGGTATCTACATCTCCGCCTTTTTTTTAGGAGTCAAGCAGAACCGGAAAAATATCCTTACACTGTTTGGGTTGTTTTCTTGTGAAGGAATCCTGTATCTTATTAGTTATTTATCATTAGGCACGTCTGCAACCGATTGCCTCTATGCAGTCATCATCCATCTGCCGTTAATTTTGTTTTTAGTCCTGTATTATAAATATTCTGCTGTTTCATCCTGTGTCTCTGTGTTTTCAGCCTATCTTTGCTGTCAGTTAAGCAACTGGATCGGATTGCTTGTATTGATGATTACAGACGAAGAGTGGAGCTATTATGCTTCACGAATTCTGATTACGGTTATTTCCTTTTTTCTGTTGTGTAAGTTTGTATGCCGCACTACAGAAAACATTTTTACAAGAGATACACAGGAACTTTATATTATCGGCTTTCTGCCCACGGTATATTATCTTTTCGACTATTCCTTCACTAAGCTTTCCGACCTGCTTTATTCCGGCAATAAAGTAGTGAATGAATTTATGGGATTTGCCTTTTGCATCTCATATCTTGCTTTCCTAATCGTTTATTTTCGGGAATATGAGAATAAGCAGGAAATCAAACGGTACAGTGACCTGATGGAAATGCAGTTTCTCTCTATCCAAAAGGAGGTCAAACAGGTTAAATGCAGTAAGCAGAAGCTTTCTATATTGAGACATGACATGCGTCATCATTTAAATATCATTCTGACACAGCTGCAAAATGATAATGTGGAGAAGGCGATCGACTATATTGAGGCAATCGGAGATTTTAATGATGATACGATAATCATGACCTACTGCAAAAATGAAATAATCAATTCAGTCATTTCTATTTATCAGACATTGTTTGCTGAGAAAGAAATTACATTAAGATGTAATATTTCTGTGGGAGAGGGCGCGCTTCCCTGTCCGGATATGGCTATTGCCACTATTTTATCCAACGCTCTGGAAAATTCCATGCATGCATTGGAAGAAATGGATACAGAAGATAAGTGGGTAAATCTTTCTATCTGCGAGAAGAAAGCTCATCTTCTTCTCAAGATTGAAAATCCAATTGTGAAAGTTCCGAGATTTGCCGACGGTGTTCCCATTTCCGGCAAAAAAGGACATGGCATTGGCGTGAAAAGTATTGTATACTATGTAGAGCAATTAAACGGGCAGTGCCATTTTTCGACTACCGACCATTCCTTTGTTCTAAGGATTATTATTTAGAGGCGGCATTATTTAGAGGTGACAGGATGAAAATAGCGGTATGTGATGATGAAATACATTTTATAGATGCAATCTGCTCCTTGTTGGAAAAGTGGGCGAAAGAACGGGAAATCAAACTTACCCTCTATCGGTTCACGAATGGAGATGATCTGATTGATGCCCAGAAGAGTGAGTGTATGGACCTGATTATTCTGGATGTGATCATGCCGCTATTGAGCGGCATCGATGCAGCCAGAGAGCTCAGGAATACGCATCAGACGGTTCCTATTGTTTTCCTTACTTCATCCAGAGAATTTGCCGTCGATTCCTATGAGGTAAAAGCCCTTAATTATCTGATAAAGCCTGTGGATGCGGTAAAGTTATTCCTTGTATTGGATGATTTTCTGAAAACACTCAGGCAGCCCGAAACCTTCTTTACTGCAAAAACGGCTGATGGCTTTTACAGAATTGATATCGCTGATGTGGACTATCTGGAGGCGCAGAATAAGCAGGTTCTGGTTCATTTATCAAATGACAGGACGATCGTGATTCGTGAACTGTTCTCAAAGTGCGCGGAAGTTTTTTCGCCGGAAAACGGATTCAGCTGCTGCCACCGCAGTTATATTGTGAATTTAAGCAAAGTGGAGCGGTTTTCAAAGACGGAGGTTACCACAATTCACAATGCTGTGATACCGATATCACGAAACAGTTATGCAGCGTTCAAGGAAATTTATTTTAACCATATGTTTGAAATGACGAAAACTTCATAACAGCATTGGATAAATTTAACAAGCTTAATTTGAAAGTGAGAGGAATTTAATGGATATAAAAACAATCATTCTTTTATTTTCTTCTTTTATCAGAATTGGTACATTTACATTCGGCGGCGGTTATGCCATGATTCCATTGATACAAAAAGAAGTTGTTGAAAAAAGAAAATGGATTACAGATGAAGAAATCCTTGAGATTATCGCCATTGCCGAAAGTACGCCCGGTCCGATAGCGGTAAATGCGGCAACTTTTATCGGCTATAAAACGGCAGGATTTTTTGGAGCATTAGGCGCGACAATGGGCGTTGTGCTACCTTCGTTTCTAATCATAATTGCGGTATCATTTGTCATTCGGCAGTTTGAAAACCTGAAAGTTGTAAAATTTGCGTTTGAGGGTATCCGGGCTGGTGTCCTTGCCTTGATTTTTAAGGCGCTTGTTTCTATGTATAAGCAATGCCCCCGGAATAAGATTTCTTATATCATAGCAGCCCTTGCGTTCCTTTGTGTCGCATTTTTAGGGATAAATGTCTTGATTGTAATTATCATTTGCGCTGCAATTGGATTGGCTTATTCCATCATGGCAGAAAGAAGGGCAAAGCATTGATATATTTGGAACTGTTTATCAATTTCTTAAAAATCGGAGCTTTTACTTTTGGGGGCGGCTATGCCATGCTGCCCTTGATTCAGGAACAGGTCATGGCATATGGGTGGCTGACAGAAGAAGAACTAATCAATTTTATTGCTGTTAGTGAAAGCACTCCTGGACCGTTTGCGATTAATATATCTACCTATGTCGGAGTGGAAACCGGAGGATTATTTGGTGCATTTTGTGCCACGTTGGGAGTGGTATTACCTTCCTTTGTTATCATACTGATAATAGCAAAATGCTTTGATCATTTTCAGGAAAGCAGGATAATAAAGGGATGCATGTCAGGATTAAAGCCTGCTGTGATTGGACTGATTGCATCTGCTGTTGTTTCTACCGGAAAAACGGTTTTCTTCCCAAGCGACGTGTCGGTATCTTCTTTTCTGACAGCATCCTTTATTATATCTCTCCTGATTTTTTTGGGAATGCTTGTTTTAGCCTTAAAAAAAGTTCACCCGATTATCATTATTGTTCTGTCCGGCATTATTGGGATTGCGGCGGGGTATTTGCAGGCGGTAATCATTTGATAATCGTTGTCGGTGTAACAGAGTGGAAAACGATCATACCGTCAAATGTGGATTGTGGAATAATTGTTGTTGTATATGCAGCTTTAACCATCTTCAGCATACCGGACAAACCAACATTAAGTGTGGTGACTGTCTGTTCACTGTTCATAATTTGTTTCCACGTTTTATCGGACTGTGCACTCGTAAAATCAATGAAATACTGATTGTTGTCGGCATCGACAAGCTGGCTGTTCAGATCATTTGCATTGCTGACTTCAACAACCTCAAACTCTCCATTGTCTTTCTGCGAATTAAATCGTGTTTTCTGTGCGTCTGTTCCAATCGCATAATAGCCGTTTTCAAGATTTTTTGACAATAGCTCTCCTAAACATGTATAGCCGGCAATAGAAGTTTTTCCGATATGTCCGTTATGACCATTGATAAACAGAACGCTGCTGTCTCCATGCTGTAAGAACCATTCCACTTTTTCATACATATATTGATCGCGTGTCATATTATAGTTATTACTCAACTGCACATCACAAAACGCATAAATTGTATTCGCGCATTCTCTTGCAAAATCAAAGTCAGATTCCCCGGAAAGCTCTGCAATGTCGGCGCAGGCAGTATCCATTTTATCAATTAATTCTAAAGCAGCTTCTTTTGCATTGTTTAGCGTGGTCTTATCTAAAGAATATCTATTCTCATCTGTAAGCCCGGCAAATGCTTCTTCGTATTCCGCACTTAATTCCGGAACAGTTTCGCCTAGAACAGAAAAAAGATACTCTTTGTTGTTATCAAAGCCCTGTACATCCATACCATAGAAATGCAATGTTTCCTCCGGTGAAACTGTTTCATTATAAGAGCGCATCCATTCTATCAAATCAGCCATTTCCTGAGTCCGGTAAATGCTAAAGCCGATTTCACTGGCGGCTTCTTCGGCAGAACCGGCGCCGCCATTAATATAATTGTCTACTTTTAACGCACTGCCAAAATCTCCTTCGATAATAAAGGTCCGACAGCCATTGTTTTTAACTAATGATTTGAATACGTCAGCTTTCATTTGATGATACTGCGCCACACCATGACTTGCTTCTCCCAGTCCTACCACTTGCACATCAGAGGATATTGGGATCATTTCAACGTCGCTTTGTGTATAAGACAAATCCGCCGACACGTTCGATGCGGAATTTCCACATCCTGTAAATAGAATCAGACAGGTTGTCAATGTCAGAAAGACACAAAAATTTTTTTTTAACATCATGTAAAACACCTCATTTCTCTGTTTTTTGAGAGTTACTTTTTTATTGGGACGCCGATGATGCGATACTTGCCCAAATTGCTGTTTTGACAGCCCGAAACCTTTTCTTTACTTTCTTTACATATGTTTTGAAATCGCTGTCCATCTGCTTAACTGCTTTTTTCAAGGCGGACAATTCTTGTTTGTTCAACAGCTTTTTTGCTGTTTTGCTTTCCAGCAGAAGAATTGCCAAATCAGTCTGCTCCGGTGTAGCGGCTCTGTCCATATGCTTTACCGCGGATAGGTCCTCCGTAATCACGGTGGTATTCACATGGCATAGCTTAGCTTTCCGCAGGCTGCCCTGCTGCTCCACTACTAATAGGGATTTGCCGATTAAATCGTCTGTAACGCTTTCCACCAGAGTCTTGATACGCTTATTCGTCCATATACGGTCTAAAGGGATTTTCTCCGGCTTCATGGGTTTTTTCGCCAGTCTTTCATAAACCGGAGCGCAGTAGGAGAGCGTTTCAGGAAGCGGAGTGGAAATTTTCAGCTTACCTTTTTTATCCACTGCTACGGATTTTGCCTGAATCATTTCCCAGACACAGGATGCAGCCAGATAGAGCGCGGGTTCCTGTTTTTGGAGCGCGGTTAGCTTGCCGTATGTTTCCAGTATAGTCAGTGCGTATTTTTCAGTTGTTGTCAAATTCACTTATAGCCTCCTCTCTGTTGTGTCGTATGCACAACGCTTGTGTTGCATACAGCATAGCAGAAAAAGCATTGGTTCTTTCAAAACTGTCGTAAAATATCGGATTTTATGAATAAACGCTTTTCTGTGTCTCTGAAAAAAGCGCTTATTCATCATTTTTGCAGGGTGCTTGCTATTGGACTTTTTATTCAGTATAATAAATACGATTGTGAGACTCGAAGGGAGAAACCGAATGACGCCTTATCTTTCTCTGCTATTTCCCATTTTTCTGGTCGCAATCACGATTCGTAATGTCTGGCCGCAGAAAATGGGATTAAAAGCTTTTGCGGCGCTCTATGCTCTGATGTTCTGTGCTGCACTGCCCGTACCACTGTTGATATTCAAGCAATATGGTTTTTTCAATATTCTGTTGGCCGTCTCTCTGTACGGCATGATTACTTATCGGGATACCCGTCCTAAAAATATTTGCATGGGGCTTTTCGGATGTGCACTTGCCATTATTGTGGAGAACGTGCTTACAGTTTTTCTGAGGTCACTTCCCCTTGAATTTTTACCGGACAATCCTTATACAGCGATTTGTACTGCGGTGTTCCGAGTGATGTTATACTATATCATTACGTTGCTTTGCGGTAAGGTAATACGATGGGGTCTTCTGAACAGGAAGGGCTTATTACAGATTCAACAGGTATGGTATCTGATTGATGCGGCTCTGCTTCTGTTTGCCATTGTATTTTTCTTTACAGGAGTTAACAAGGATGCATCGTCAACCGTCGGTCTGATTTATTATAATGTGCTGCCTTTTGTGGGCTATTTTTTAGTGGCGGTTTTTCTGTCTCTCTCGATGTTCAGAGCCTACCGTGAAAAAATGCAGACAGAAATCAGGCAAAGGGCATTTCAGGATTTACAGGATTACACACGCAATTTGGAAGCTATGTATGATGGACTGCGATCCTTTAAGCACGATTATATCAATATCCTGTCCTCGCTGTCCGGTTATATTGAGAATGGAGATATAGCGGAGTTGAAAGTCTTTTTTGAGGGAAAAATTCTCCCCACCCAAAATCTAATTACGCAGGGAGATTATAAGTTAAATCAGCTTGGAAACATTGCCGTGTTGGAAATCAAGAGCCTGCTTTCCGCAAAAATGATTTATGCGCATGAAATGGGAATCGATGTCACCATTGATATTCCGGATTGTGTATCCGGCTTTTCTATGGATATGGTGGATTTAGCCAGAATTCTTGGAATCTTCTTAGACAACGCCGTGGAAGCAGCCTTAGAGACCGAACACCCCGAAGTCGGATTGAATATCATCCAAAATCCGGACACTGTTGCTATCATTATCCATAATAGTCTGCGAGACAGTGACATGCCCATGTATAAGCTGAAACAGCAGGGATTTTCCACAAAAGAGGGACATACGGGAATAGGGCTTGCGAATGCGCAAAAAATAATTCGTTCATATGATAATATACTTTGGGAAACCACCAGGCAGGAGGGCTGCTTTACGCAGTATCTGGAGATTGCCAAAGTGTAAACCCAAACTCGTAAGCTGAGTAAGAATGGAGGAGTAATATGCTTCATATTTTTGTATGCGAAGATGACGATGCGCAGCGTAAAGCTGTTGTGCAGACCATTCAGAATACGGTGCTGATTGAAGAGTTGGATATGCAGCTTGTTCAGGACACTGCCGACCCCCATGAGTTGTTAGAAGCGGTCAAGATCAGTCAAAATACAGGAATCTATTTTCTTGACATTGATTTGAACTGTGACATGAATGGCCTGAAGCTGGCACAGCAGATCAGGAAATTTGATCCCCGCTGCTTTATCATATTTATAACTGCGCACTCGGAATTGAGTTATATGACGTTCCAGTACCGGGTAGAGGCGATGGATTTTGTATTGAAGGATAATCCCACTGAGGCAAAGGTAAAAATCAGAGAGTGTCTGTTAAATGCGTGGGAACGCCATACTTCGCAGACAAATAAGGTTCATAAAACTTATACGATTGAGATTGGAGAGCGGAAAATCTGTGTTGATTATCAGGATATTCTCTTTTTTGAAACCTCCAGCAATATTCACAAGGTCG
>CAZKOR010000113.1:0-11541 GCA_964554405.1 uncultured Bacteroides sp.
CATTTTTATACCAAAGTGAGAATTTAGAAGATTGTTCTGAAATTATAGATACCTTTCTGAATACACTGAAACAGCATCAAAGCTATGCTCTCAGCCCTCTTGAATTAAAAGATTGCATACGCAGCGGCCAGTCTGCAGCATATACTATCCGTATGCCAAACGGGAAAAATTATGACTGCATCTATTGTGAGATTGTTACAGGCTACGGCATTACATTTGGATTATCCATTGTAAAAGAAAGTGACAGTTTCGCCTCCTTGCTGCTACCCGAATTAAAGTTTTATATCTGCATATGGTGCGGCGTTTTCCTTTTTATCATTTTCCTATCCCGGATTCTTGCCAAGATCACGGTAAAACCAACAGAAACAGCCATGCAGAGCCAGAAAGACTTTATCGCTGCTGTTTCCCATGAGTGCAAAGCTCCATTAGCAGCTATTCTTTCCTCCGCAGAAATGATTGCCGCCGTACCGGATACTCCTGATGCCGTAAAAAACCATACCCATGTGATTGATTTGGAAGTATCACGGATGTCACGGCTCATTGGGGATTTGCTCCTGCTCTCATCCATTGATGCCGGAAACTGGTCTTTCCACATGGAAGAAATAAATATTGACACGTTACTGATAGACCTATATACAAAATATGAGCAGATTTGTAGAAAAAAGAATATACTGTTACAGCTTAATATACCAGATGAATGTTATCCGCCATTTTATTCTGATGAGGACAGGCTAAACCAGATTATCAGTATCTTTCTTGATAATGCTGTTTCATACTCTCCACCTGAAGCTGAAATTTCATTAAACGCATCAGTAGAAAAAAATAAGTTGATAATTACAATTATTGACCATGGGATTGGCATCAGCGACAAGGATAAGCCTTTTATATTTAACCGTTTCTATCAATGTGACAAATCCCGTACCCAAAGAGAGCATTTTGGGCTCGGACTTAGTATTGCAAATGAATTAGTTAATAAATTGGAGGGAAAAATTTGGCTATTTGATACTGCTGGAGGGGGCTGCACTTTTAAAATCTCTCTACCATTTACAAAATAACTCTTGTTGACGAAAGTTAGAACGGCTGTTACACTTATAAATTTGTTGTAATTTCTATTACCCTATATGTTACATTGTATTAATGTAACAGCGCTCATATTAACTTTACCAGACACATATAGGGAAACTGTCTTTTCAAACAGCTTCCCTTACTATGTAATAGATGATATAATTTATTGTGGCACATAGAATGTTACATCATCGGTTTTACTGTTATATACATAATATACAGCGTCCTTTGGTACATTTGAATGATGCGAATACCTAATTGTAGATCCATCAATCAGCGTTACAATGGCAACATGGCTCTTCGTATTATAATACATAATACTTCCTTCTGTTGCTGCACTACTAGAGGGAACCGATCTAAAATATCCTTTTCCCGTAAGATATGGAACAACACCGCCATTGTTGTAATATCCTGTACGAATCCAATTTGTGGAACCCTGATACCAGTTTCCAGCTCTATCCTGGGGAATCCCACCTGCATTGATACATTTGGAAACAAAATTTGCACAATCACTTCCATTGTTATTTGCTGCACTGTATTCTGGTACATCTTTAGCATGAGCCACTGCATAAGCCACTGCTCTCGACGCATCATATAAAGTGTTGCTTGATTCGGCTGCTGTACTGATCAACACCTCATTAATATAATTTCTACCATCCTCATTATCTCCAATTTCAGTGTACTGTTCATTCTCCAAAACTTCAGACAGAATAACTTCTTCATCCGTTATATCCATTCTGTGATACATATCGAATCTGAAATCACTTTCTGAGTCCAATGCCGTTATGGTTGGAACATATACACGATATAGGAAACCTGTTAATATTGGCAGGTTATAATAGGGCATAATCTTTTGTAGATACGCATCATACTCCTGCTGCGCAATTTCCTTTTCATCTGCATCTGCAATCTCATCTAAAGCTGATTTCATTCCAATCACATACGGGCTGTCTTCCGGATTACGGATCAATGTCATGTCTACCAAAACATCTACATCAACATATAATGCATCACCCTCATCTGTTTGGTTATGAACTGTTATGTCATAATTATCAAATGCATACACGCCTGCATAATTTTCCTCAATGTTTTCTACAACCGCTTTGCAGATCGCATCGACCTGTTCTTCACCAAGAAAACTGGTTTCATTGGTTACGGCAACATCCTGTGCAGCATTGACTGACATACTCGGCACCATTAAGGATAACATCATAGCACCCACTACAGCAAACGACATTACTTTTCTTTTTACTTTTGCCAATTGCATTTCTTTTCCTCCTGTTATGAAATATTAATGACTTCGGAGTGTTTACCACTCCTATCAAATAAAATATAATATATATTCATGCATTTTAAACTTGATGTTGAAAAAACGACACTGCATGTCATTTTTCCTATTTATTTTCCAATTACTTTAAGCTCATATATATTTATGAAAGCTTGTCTAACCCTCCTGCCATCTCTTCAAGCATATGTATTAAATATTCCTGTTGTTTTTTACTTTTTCCATTTAAAACATTTTGAATACGCTCTGTTATAGGAATTTTACTTAGACTTTCGTATAAAATAGATGATACGGAAACATCCAATGCATCCGCTATCCTCATAAAATTTTCTAACGACATTGTTCTGATGCCACGCTCTACCCGTTTTATAGAGTCAACTGAGAGATCCGCTCTCTCTGCCAGTTCAAGTTGTGTTAAATTTCTCTGTTTTCGGTATAATCTCACGTTATCCGCAATAATATATCTTATATCCTTCATTCATCTATTCTCCATTCTTATTTATTTTTGAAATGAAGAACCAAATGGAGGACCACGGATACAAACCCAGACATAATGCAGCATTTTTCGACAGGCATAAAAAAAAGAATACATTATGTCCGGGCGCACCCTTTCATATGTATTCTTGTTCCAGTATGATTTTTTATTGATTTGGAAAATCTTCTTATCCCATATGCCGCTAACATAAAAATATGCAATATACCCCTGTCCTAAATTTGCGCATAAAAAACACACGCATGAATTTCAAATATTGAATATCATTCGTGTGTTTTCACATTCTACCGTGCAGATTGTCTACCGTATATTTTTAAGTTCATTACATTGGAAATGAATTGACCGAACCTCTTTCCCAAAAATACTGCCATATATGTAAGGAAAGTTTCCTCACACATATGGCAGTATTATCTTCCGTATGCCAGCCTTCTTATCTGGAAAGCTTTTTCAATTCTGTCGGCTGCTTGGGCTGATGAAGGCAATACATACATCTGCTGTCCGCTGCTGCTTTTGCAGAATTGAATGCAACTTTACCCAAAATTGTTGCTGCGATATTTTTCTTTTTGCTGCCTACCATACAAAACACCTCCAATTTCATTTTCATTGCAAGTATATCTTATTTTGCAGGCTTTTCCTTTTCAATGTTGAAATTCCGACACAGCATGTAATTTTTCCCCCGCAATTATGCCCATACCGATATTTAACTTGTATATCCGTCCATTTTACCGCTATATGAGTAAACGATTTACTCGCTTAGATTGTTAGCTTATTTTGTATTCTTATGTAAAAATATTACCTGAAAGGAAGTTGTGCATATGGAAAATAATCGTATTCGTGAATTAAGAAAGAGTTTATCCTTGTCTCAAGAAGCCCTTGCCGAGAAAATTGGCACTACACAACAAGCGGTAAGCAGAATGGAAAACAACGCTTATGATATTCCTTCTGATATACTCATAGAAATATCAAAACAATTTAATGTTACCACCGACTACATACTTGGAATTTCTGATGTAAAACGTGATTATAACGGACAGTACCGTATGAACCAGGAAATGGATAGATGTTATGATATTGTCCTCCGCTACCAAAACCTCTCCGAAATCAACCAAAAGACACTCCGCTGCGTACTTGAGCGCTTAGAGCAGGCGCAAAAAGAGAGCGAGGAGGCATTTGCAAAGGAAGTGGATAAAAATGCTGAGAATAGCGATATGTGATGATGATTTAAACTTTACTGGGGAAATTGAAGCTCTGGTATTTCAGGAAAGCCGGAAGTTAGGCATCCGTGTAGAAACCGAAGTATTCTCTGACGGCAAAACCCTTCTGAAAAGCATTCAGAACGGCGAGCATTATCAACTCATATTTATTGACATTGAAATGGAGCAGGTAGACGGAATAACGGCTGCACGGCGCATCCGTGAAATGGACCGGACTGTACTGCTGATTTATGTATCGGGCTATGACAAATATCTAAAGGAACTGTTTGAAGTGGAGCCATTCCGTTTTCTCTCAAAACCTTTAAACCATTCCCAGTTCGCCCGTTATTTTAAAGAATCTTATAAACGAATCAATGAGACGGAAGTATTCTATCAGTTCACATTCAACAAGCAAATTCAGAAAGTGTCCGTAAGAGACATCGTTTATTTTGAAAGCAATAACAGAATCGTATATATCCACCTGAAAGACGGCTCTGATGAACATTTTTATGGAAAGCTCAATAATGTCGAAAAGGAACTGGCGGCAAGCAGGCAATATTTTCTGCGTATACACCAGTCCTTTTTAGTGAATTACGACTATGTGAAGAAAATGAACTTCTTCAATATTACTATCAGTTTCATGGGAAAGGAAATGGAATTGAAAATCAGCGAGGATCGGCAAAAGGAAGTGCGCCAGCAGCTTTGTAAGATTGCAGGCGGAAAGGCGGTCATAGAAGAATGACTGAATATTTGACGATAATACCCGAACTGCTCCTGTCACTGCTCCACCTTCTCATTATACGAAAATATATGAAAGTATTTTGGGGACCAGCGAACAGGAATTTAAAAGGCTGCATAGAGTGGGGCATATACTATGTCTTTCTAATCATAAACAATATCAGTTCCGTGTTCCCACCACAACTGTTATTGTTTGGGAATGTCCTGCTGATATTTATGATCAGCTCAGCTACCCGCAAGAGAAGTGTCAAACAGCGTTGCATATTTTCTATATTGATATGCACGGTATGGATGTTAGTAGAAGTCATTGTTCTGATGATACTAATATCTGTTGGTTTTGATTCCAGAACGCTTCAGGATGCCGGGAGTTTCATATCTAAAATGTGTATGCTGCTGCTATCAGTTATCATAAGCCACTGCATCAAGGATAACCATTATTCCGAAATTCCCCTGCTTTACTTTTTGACCATTCTGCTGATACCAGTCAGCAGCATTTATATAATGCACCATATATTTCTTATAGCGGCTGTCCATAGTGAGTATATGATATTTTCTGCCACAGCAAGTTTCCTACTGCTTGTTGTAAATTATGTTATCTTTGAGGTCTACGACTGGATCAGCCGAAACGCTGAACTTCGTGAGCAAAACCGTCTGTATGCACAGCAACTGGAGCTTTGCAGCCAACAAGCGGAAGAACGTGAGAGCCTCTATCTTGAGATCCGCAGAATCCGGCATGATTTAAAAAATCATCTTTCCGGGCTTCTTGGAATGGTTCAGACAGGGCAGACCAGAGAGGCAGAGAAATACATATTGCAAATGTTAGATGTTGGCGCTGGAGACCGTCCGGAGGAAGTTTCCCGCAGTGGTAATATAGTCGTAGATTCCTTAATCAATCACGCATATGCTGCAGCACAAAAAGATAATATACAGTTTAATGTCAATGTTCTTGTACCTGCATCCCTTCCATTTGAGAGCGGGCATTTAGCTATAGTTTTAGGAAACTTACTGGAAAACGCACTGGAAGCCTGCCGGGATGTTCCGGACGGGCAAAGATTTATATGCCTTGATATTTCTTATGCAAAAGACATCTTTCAGCTATGCATAAAAAATAACTATCAGGCAAAGCGGAAAAAAGATAATATTGGTCATTATCTAACTACAAAAGACGATACCATATATCACGGTCTTGGGCTTTCATCTATAAATCATGCCGTCGTAAATTATCATGGTCAAATGGATATAACGGACAATGACAATATATTTCAGGTTATTATCGTCATGTATGGTTCATATCCAGAAAACGCCGGATAACATATGGATTGATTTTAAATTCTAAAAGGAGCTGTCATGGAATATTTAGCAAAAAAATTAACAGATTATATATATGAAAAAGAGATAATTACCGGAGAATTGGTTGAGATTTACCAGTACGGTTTTCAATGCTTTTTGGAACTGTCCGTGAGTACCATATCCAGTATTATAATAGCTCTGTTTCTTGGTATGCTGCCCGAATGTCTTTTCTTTTTCCTGCTTTTTATCCCCATGCGCTCCTACGGCGGCGGATTGCATATGAAAACATATTTTGCCTGTTTTATAGGCTCCTGCTTCATACTCACATTTTCCCTGTTAGCAGTAAAATATTTAACAATACCCATTCTGATCTCTTTAGCACTGTATCTGTTTGCCGCCATACTGATACTGGTCATCGGTCCGGTTGACCATCCAAATCGGGAAGTAGATGCACAGGAAAACCGCACATTCATTAAGAGAACCTATTTTACGATGCTTATCAGCTTTTTATTGGCTTTATTTTTCATCTTCACTCAAAACACAAGGTATATGCTTCTACAGGCAATCGTATTTGTTTTTATCTCTGTTACTTCCCTCATTGGACGTCTGATATACAAACAGACTTAACTTTCTTTTTGTAAGACAGCCTGTATTTTATCTTTCCACATTAAAATATCCTGCTTATATTGATCCCGCAGGCTGTCCGGAACTTCATCATCAAGCTTGCAAATATCATCATAATCTTTTCGTGGCAGCAATTCCCTATTTTCATAAAACCACTGCCAGCGCCAGTTACGCAGTAAACTTTCCGCCATGTTCTCCGGTGAGGAAAATATTTCATCAACTATCATGGACAGATTCTGCCCTTCCTCTTTGCTTAATAAACCAACCAAAGACACATAGCCCACTTGATAGATATACGCAATATGGTAATCCTCCGATTTTTCGAGAACATCTGAAAAAAGACTTATCATCTCTTTATATTTATCCATTTCTCACTCTCCTTAGTCTAATTCAAAAATGTGTGCAAGCAACATTTCCTGTAAATATAAGTTTTTAAACCTTACCGCATTTATACAAACAGTTTAACCGCTGTGTAAACCTATATGCATATATTTTTTGCATTCACATTTATAATAGCAAAAATACATTTTAATAACATTACCTTTGCAGAAAACGGCTTTGTATTGCAGAAAACGGAAAAATCTAAAAGCCTTCTTCCACGCTTCGCACCCATTCCCTTACTTTTTCAACAAGTTCCTGCTTCCTTTCAAAATGCAAATAATGCCCGCCAGCCAACCGCAGCACTTCACTCTTATCTGTTTCTGTAATAACTTCCCTGTGCAATGTTTCCCATGTTTCCATCAGCTCACAATTATCCTCTGAAACGAACTGTACTACCGGGACAGTTTCAGGAAATTTCATATCCCTTACAGACTCCAGACTATCCTCCATATGCCCTATTTCATTCATAATATCTTTGCTGTATGCGTAATCCATAGACAAAATGCGGAATACTTCCAACTCCTTATCTGAATATGAATAAGAAGCATCTGCATAGATTGCGTTTTCAGGATGCCCTATGGAGCATAAGCGGGTAATCCCTAACGCATTCATGGTTTTCTGGAAATACGCTGATAGCTTATTCAATGCGACCATGCTGATCGGGAGCGGCTCTTCATCAGACTGTTTAGGAACAGACGGATCAATCCCTATAAAGCCCTTTACCTCCTGCGGATAAGTATTCGCCCAGTACAGGGAATACAACCCGGAGAGCGAGTGTGGCATTAAATAATACTGATCGCAGCCTAACTTTTGGGTACACTCATGCAGTTCTTCCACGACAACGCTGATTTCCCGTTCCGTTCCAACCCTGTCAGAAAGCCCATATCCAAACGGTTCTATGGTAATAACCCTGAAATCCTCTGACAGTTCTTCCGCAAGCGGAAGAAATTCCAGGATAGGCGAAGGCGATCCCCAACCCGGCAGCAATATGATTGTTGTTTCGTTGTCCTCTCCCTTTATATCCACCACCATATTATGCCCATTTACTTCAATAACCGTTCCATATGCAGCTTCTATTTTGGACTGTTCTGCCTTCTTGCAGATAAAATTCCAAATCATTAATACTGCAATAACTCCCAATAGAATCAAACCTGCCCATTTCATAATCTTCAATATCTTTTTTCTCATGTTCCTTTTCTCCTTCTCTTTTACAATATGTCTTGGCGTACAATCAATCTCTGAAAACACAATTTTCTTGATCCTGTCATTGTTGGTTGCATTTCTAACTTCCCCGTTCCCTTCAATCAACTCTGAAGCATTATCAAGCATATCACTAATCCTAATCTGCATTGCTTCCATATCCCTCTTTGATCAGAAATTTTTTTAGCACCTCTCTTCCACGCCGCAGTCTGGTTTTTACCGTCTGAGGATTCATCTGAAGCTCCTGCGCAATCTCATTCACTTTTTTGTACTGGTAGTAATACGCCACAAAAATCTTCCAGTCTAACGGCTTCAACTGTTCTAAAATTTTTGCTATAATTCTCTGCTGTTCTCTTTGGACAATTAGCTGTTCCACGCTGTTATCAATTACCAGAATATCATCCATCAACTGTAGATTCTGCACTTTGGTACTTCGCAGCCAGTCTTTCGCTTTATTCCTTGCAATGACTGCTATGTATGCCTTAATGCTGCTGTATTCCTCATAATTGATCCTTTCAACCGTATTCCACAGTGAAATAAATGTGTCTGCAACCACCTCCTCTACATCTTCTTTTGTTCCCTTTGAGCTTAATAGGTTTCTGACAATAGCAGTGATATAAGCGCCATACAAATCAATTATTTCTTCAAATGCCTTTTCATCCCTGTTCCGTAATCTCTTTAGTATGCTCTTTTCGTCCATTCCTCCAAATCCTATCTGCTCAAATTTTTCATCAATACGGTGCTTGTAAGAATTTGGTTTCACTTTTAGTAAAAAAAACAAAAAGGCGCATATAATCCCTATACACCTTTTCGTCCTTTTGCACTTGCTATAAGAGCTTGTCCAAACCAAATGACAGTTCTTCAAGCATATGTAATAAATATTCCTGTTGCTTTTCGCTTTTACTGTTTAAGATATTTAAAATGCGTTCTGTTATGGGAATTAGATTTAGATTTTCATACATGAGATATGATAAGGGAACATCCAATGCATCTGCTATTCTCATAAAATTTTCTAACGACATTGTTCTGCTCCCATGCTCGATCCGCTTTATAGAATCAACTGAAAGCTCTGCTTTCTCTGCTAGTTCAAATTGTGTTAAATTTTGCTTTTTACGGTATAATTTCACATTATCGGCAATAATATATCTTATATCCTTCATTTTCTGATTCTCCATTCTTTATACTTATTTGTTAAATGAAGAATCTGTGGGCGGTCCTCTTTTCGACCTTCGTATGTGTATATCCTGATATATCAGCATTTTTCGACAGTAACAAAAAAAAGAGTACACCGCACCGACCTGCCATGTCGATTTGGGTACTCGTAAGCTGCTGTATTCAGTTTGAAGGAATATATTGTACTGGATTGCCCATTTCAAATATCCCCTATATGCAAATCTATGTAAAAAATATATCATCAAAATTTATGGCATAAAAATATACACCTAACAACAGCTATATGTTATCAGGTGTAATCTAAATAATCCTTTTCATACGTTTTATGTTGTGTTTTACACAACAAATTACATCATACCAAGAATAAGTTAGAATAACATTGCTTTTGCAGAAAACGGACTGTTTTTGCAGAAAACGGCACAAAAAAACCTTTCAGATACGCATACCATTCTGAAAGGCTTTTTCTTATACTTAATTTTCTTGTTCAACACAAATTTTAATTTATCATTATTGCCACATTAACTATTAAATCTTAATCCGCTTTCCTCTTCGGTCTTTTGGGCTGATGATAAATCCCAAGACAATATGGTGGATCTCCATCCATGACCTTTTCGGCTTCATTACGAACAATTCTCTCTACTACTTTTAATACCTTTTTGCTGACCTTTTCACTTTTCTTCATTGTACACATACCTCCTGTTTAATTATTTTTGATAAACACATCAACAATGCACATAATATGATAGCCACTGACATATAACCAATATACAAAATATCAGCTTTCAGATAAACTAAGACAGCAATTATCATTACTTCCATTAGAACAATCAGCCTTGCCGCTTTCTTGGACTCTTGCAATTCGCTTTTACTCATATCTATATTAGGGTGGTTTATTGTCCCTATTATACAAATCAAAACTATTGCAAAAAAAAGTATTCCATACATAATAGTCTGGTTTATGCAAAGCACAGGTACAACCTGTATAACCACAATATATGTTATAACTGTCCCTAGATAGCACTGCCAAAACTTATTCGCATGAAATCCTCCTGTCCGTTTTCTCAATGAAAAAAAGAACACCATAAAACAAATCGTGGGTAAAAATTGCCTAAACATTAATCCAAAAAGTAACATAGTTCCAACTGTTATAGCATATTCCACCATACTTATTAAAGCATATTCATAATATTCACAACTTGATTTGCTTATTATCTTTTCCATTTCCATTTGATTGACAATCTTTAATGCCATCTTCTCTATCATAAACATGCCTCCTTAGTTATTCAGTATGAATTATTCATTAAAAAAATCAAGACGTTTTGCAGAAAATGGACCATTTATTGCAGAAAACGGCACAAAGCAGTTTTAGGAACCAATCATTTTAACATTGCATTCATGCAGGAATAATAATTGAAAAGAAAAATTCTTTATTCTTATCTTCAATGACATACGAGCCACCATATTTCTCAATGATTCTTAACACATTCTTTATTCCTACGCCATGTTCATCTACACTTGATGTTTTCGTAGATTTTATCTCGCCATTCTCATAAATAACATCATAATTAAATGTATTTTTAACAGCAATGATTATCATATCATCTTCTTTAACGAGCTTGAACTTAATTACCTTTTTATCCTCACAAGTCTCACATGCTTCAATGGCATTGTTCAGTAGATTGGCAAGGATTGTAACCACATCCTCATCTTTTATTTTCAATTCTGAAAGATCATTTACCCTGAATACAAAAACAATGCCCTTTGCTTCTGCTTCCTGGTACTTTGTATTAAGTATGGCATTTACGATTACATTATTGGTATTAATAGCATCCTGTTCATTATTCCAAGAACCATAAATCTTTTTTACATACTCCTCTAATTTGGAATACTGCTTTTTATCCAGTAAGGATTCTATACATGAAATCTGGTTTTTATATTCATGTGTCTTTCTTTTTTGATTATCAAAGTTTTCAGAGATAGACCTATACATTTCCAACTGGTTTTTTGCCTGAATTTGAAAAATCTTGTTTTCATGCATCTGTACTTCTCTTTCCACAATATCGTTAATTAAATAAAATACAACGATATTCATTCCCACC
>CAZKOR010000114.1:0-11505 GCA_964554405.1 uncultured Bacteroides sp.
TTGATTGCGCGCACCAATATGAAATGGAAAAAGTTTATTTCCGCCGTATTTATTCGGAAGCCATTGTCCGTCTCTCTTACCGTAATCCAAATACAGCATAGATGCTACGGCATCCACTCTGATACCGTCTACGTGATATTCTCTTCCCCAGAAAAGCACATTTGCAATCAGGAAATTTTTTACTTCTGTTTTACCATAATTAAAGATTTTCGTACCCCAGTCAGGATGCTCGCCAAGCCTTGGGTCGGGATGCTCAAAAATACATTCGCCGTCAAATCTGCTGAGTCCATGTGCATCTGTTGCAAAATGTGCCGGTACCCAATCCAGAATGACACCGATTTTATTCTGGTGCAGTTTATTGACAAGATACATAAAGTCTTCCGGATTACCGTGTCTGGAGGTGGGCGCATAATATCCTGTTACCTGATATCCCCAGGAACCGTCAAAAGGATATTCCGTAATACCCATTAATTCTATATGCGTATACTTCATTTCTTTCAAATATTCTACAATTCTGTCCGCAAATTCACGGTAATTGTAAAATCCGTCTTCCGTTCCGTCCGGATGTTTCATCCAGGAACCGATATGACACTCATAAATAGCGACCGGCTCTTTATTATAATCCTTGCTGCTCCGTGCTTTCATCCATGCGTCATCAGTCCACTTGAATCTGGAAATATCAAATGTCTTGGACGCATTGCCCGGTCTCATTTCCGAATAATTTGCAAACGGATCCGCTTTATAGCGTTTTTCGCCGGATGGTGTCCGAATCAGATACTTATACATCTCATTCTCACCAACACCCGGAATAAATAACTGGTGAATTCCTCCGGGTCCCAGTTTTTCCATCTGATGGCTTTCTTCGTTCCAACCGTTAAATGTACCTATAACATGAACACTCGCCGCATTCGGAGCCCAAACTGCAAAATACATTCCCTTCTCGCCGTTTTCCACAGACGGATGGGCGCCTAATTTCTTATAAATATCGTAGTGCGTTCCCTGCGCAAACAGATATTGGTCGTCCTCTGAAATAAATACCCTGTTCTCCGGTTCTTTTTGCTTTCCCTTTTTCCCTGCCATGAGTTATCCCCCCTATTTTCATTTTAATAGTGCATAAAATCATTCTCACGTAAAATAATCATGTCGTCATCATCATAGCGCTTTGCTAATAAAATATCCACAAAGTGTTTCGGCGTTTTCTTATTCGCATAATATATCGCTTCATCCACCAAGTCTCTTACTTCTGCAACACTCACTTCATGGTCGCTTGTCTGCATATCGGCAATTCTTGTATGCAGCGCCAAAACACCGAATTCATCAATGGAATATTCCATTTGTTCCGCGTACTGTTTCGCATAAGCAACCAAGGCTTCATCATCCAAGGGCTCGATGTCTATCCGCAGTTCAAAACTGTAACTTAAAATGGAATTTTCCACTAACAGTCTGTTCATCTTCTGTTTTGTATCTTCCAGAATCAGCAAAAGCCCTATGTTGTCTTTCTCCAATGCTTTAGCCAGCTTCGCAACCGTTTCCGCTTTCAACTCAGACGCTTTTTCAATAATTAACGCACCGTTATTGATTCTGGAAAGTGTTTCCGTAATATCTTTTTTATTAAGAACCGCACCGGATATTTTGGCTACTTTGCCGGAGAAGTTTCCGTCATTATACTGCATTTCACGTATCAGACCTTTGGCAAGTGATAATGTACCACTTCCCTCTTCCCCTGTAATGATAACATTTCCGGTATACGCCGCCATACTCATATTATCCAATGTATGAATCAGCTGCTCTCTGGATTTCTTATGATGTATGTATTGTCCGAACAGAGTCTTTTCTTCTTCTGTCAGTTCTCTGCCTGCCTGAGATGTTCCCTGACGCGGCTGCGCTTCTTCTTTGACCTCAGGTTTGGAATCTATGGCGGGAGTAGTTTCTGCTTCTGTCCCTTCGTCTGCCTCCGACTCTTCTCCTTCTACTCTCTCCATCTCGTCAATAGCGTCAGTTTCCTCTATATCATCCGCTGCCACATCGTCTTCTTCAAGAATTCCAGCCTCTGTAATTTCCTCATCTTCCAAATCTTCTACAGCTTCCTTTATATTCTCTGCTATAGATTCTTCCGTGATATCCGGTTCTTTGGACATTGTCTGTTTCTTTATATGAGCAGGTATATCTTCTTCATCTGGTATGATAACTTTCTTAATTCCCGGCTGCTTCTCAGACTCTTTCATAATTGCCGCTACAAGAGCTTTCTCCAACTGCTCTAAAAGCCCGCTCTTAGTTGCCTCATCGAAATGCGCAAACAAACTTCCCGTACTATCCAATATTCTTTGACGAACAGCTTCCCTGCGTTTCTGCTCGTTTTCTTTCTTCATTACTTCCCATTCGTTCAAAACATCTTCGATACTGAGCTGTCCGGTAATCTGTTTTTCAATTGCTTTAATGTCCATATCCGGCACTCTCAGCCGAATCTGCCCGTCATTTTCCTGAGACAAAACATCATCGTATCTGACGGATGAGGTATCTCTTGCCGATACCGCACTATATTCCGGTCTTACTTCCTGTTGAACGTTCGGTACAGGCACTGTCTCCGGTCTTATCTGAACAACCGGCTCCGGTTTCGGAAAAGGAATAGGAGCAGATTCCGGAACAGGAATGGGTGCAGGTTTCGGAGATATCTGCTGCGTTGTAATCTCCTGCAACTCATCTGTCTCCTGTGAAAGCTCCACTTTGGGCATTTTCACTGTTTCCTGCAAAAGCGGCGCAATAATCTGCTCTACAATAGAGGGCGATTCCTCTTCATCTTCCGTTTCCTCATCTGCCGTAGCTTCTTCTTCAGTATCAGTCAGAATTTCTTTCATGCTTTCCGCTAATGCCATTTGCAGATTAAGCGTATTGTACTGCCCTAAGTCCATGGTTTTCACTTCCGGCAGTTCCGTAGTCGCTACGGTCATAATATCGGCATCTTCTTCCGGCTCATCTTCATCATCCGGATAGTCTCCGTCAGAGGACATATCATCTTCGGAATCCTCATCCTCGTCTATTTCTTCGTCTTCCTCATCTTCTTCCGTTTCGGCAGCGTCCCGCGCTTTAATCCACCTATCATATGCTGCCTGCTGCTCCGCGCTAAGCGGCATATGAAGCGCTTTTAATTCCAACGCTTTCTGCACATACATACCCTCACCGAACATGATATAGACTTCATCACATTCCTCAATACATTTGGTTTCCAGTCCGATTCTGTGGTAAAGATATGCTAATTCATACATCCACTTCTCGCGCAAATCCCGTTTCTTAAACTCTTCCAGAACGGCAATACGCTCCTCTAAAGAAACATCCTGCGCCTCATATAAGCGGTATTGCAAAATAAATTTACCTGTATCTTTGGGGAATAATTGTACAAATTCTTTATAATACTCTATTGCCTGTACATATTCTTCCATTTTAATGGCAAGCTCGCACAATGAATAAAGTATCGGCCTTGCCGTAGGGTGCTTTTCATATGCCAGCAGTAAGATATCCTTACTCTCCTGATATCTTCTGTTTACCTTATATAAGTCACTGACAGAACAGAGCATCATAACACTTTTTACTCTGCGCCAGTCAATCGTATCTGCAATTTTAACAGCTTCTGCAAAATCTCCCTCTGCAATCAACGCTTTTATTTCATCTGCACGGACTTTGTATTCGTATTTATCCAAGGTACTCACCTCATCGTATTGTATGCTTGCGATTGAAAAATCTGTATTTCTTCAATCCGATAACCTAATTTTACTGTCTTAGTTTACCATAGCCGAATATCAATGTAAACAAATATGCAGAAAAAAATATAGTATCTCCAATCTAATATATCTACTATCATATATCAAGATATGGAGATACTTCAATACACAATTCCATGATATTGTGTAATAAATATACTTTTTTTCTTATGCCTTTACTGCCAGCAGACAATTGGAAAGTTCTGTAAATTGCTCTAAAGTCAACGTTTCACCGCGCACTGTAAGCGGCAGCTCCATCTGCGTTAAAACTTCCGCAATCTTCTCTTTGCCGACCCCAACACTTCCCGCATTGGAAAGTCCATTAACTAAAGTCTTTCTTCTTTGATTAAAAGATGCCCTAATAACGGTAAATAAGTAGTTTTCATCCTGCGCCTTTACCGGCGGCGCTTCATATCTTGTCAATCTGATAACACTGCTGTCCACATTTGGCCTTGGCATAAAACAGGCTGCCGGAACTTTGACGATAACTTCCGGTTTCGCATAATACTGTACCGCTAAGGACAAAGCTCCGTAATCTTTCGTTCCCGCCTGCGCTTGTATTCTGTCCGCTACTTCTTTCTGTATCATAATCGTAATGCTCTTAAGCGCCACATGACTTTCAAATAACGCCATGATAATCGGCGTCGTAATATAATAGGGAAGATTCGCAACTACTTTTATCGGATTCCCATTGTTATACTTTTCTATTATGTGGTTAATATCCACTTTTAAAATATCCTGATTCAAAATAGCTACATTATTATAAGAAGAAAGTGTATCCTGCAAAACAGGAATTAAATTTTTATCAATCTCCACAGCAATGACATTGCCTGCCCGTTCCGCCAGATATTGCGTCATTGTCCCAATTCCCGGTCCAATCTCCAGTACGCAGTCTTTCTCCGTTATCTGTGCAGCATCCACGATTTTCTCCAAAATATTTTTATCCACCAGAAAATTCTGCCCAAATTTCTTTTGAAATGTAATATTATATTTTTGCAAAATTTCTATTGTATTTTTGGTGTTCCCTAATGTAGCCATATATTTTCCTGTCTTTCCTCATTATTTCGGTTTTCCAGTCCAAATAACTTTACTGCGTTTTCATGTGTCACCGCAAGCACATCCTCATAGCTGACGCCCTTTATGGAAGCAATCTCTTTCGCAATATAAGGAAGATTCAAAGAAGAATTGCGTTTCCCGCGATTTGGCACCGGCGCAAGATAAGGACTGTCTGTTTCCAACAAAATCTTTTCTAACGGAATATAACTTACCGCTTCCTTTAACTTTTTTGCATTATCAAAAGTAATCACGCCGCCGATGCCGAAATAATAATCCATATCCAGATATTGCGCCGCAGTCTCTTTTGTATAGGAAAAACAATGTATCACGCCGCTAATCCTTTCGGCATGCATCCCCTTCATAATATCCAATGTGTCTTTTGCCGCTTCTCTGGAATGAATGATAACTGGCAGCTCCACTTCCTCCGCCAGCACAAGCTGCCGTTCAAACCACTTCTTTTGCACCTCCGGTTCCGGCTCTTTCCAGTGGTAGTCCAATCCTATTTCTCCAACGGCAACTACCTTTTCACGTGCGCACTGCTCTTTTAACCACTGAAAATTTTCTTCATCCAGCTCCGCAGTTTCACTTGGATGCACTCCCATTGCACCATAGACAAAAGAATATTTCTCCATCAATACAATCGTTTTTTTGCAGCTATCGAGGCTTGCGCCTACGTTGATTACGGTGTCAATACCATTCTCCGGTAAAGATTGTATCAGGTCTTCTCTATCTTCATCAAATGCCTCATCATCATAGTGAGCATGGCTTTCAAATATCATTTTTGTCGTTTCCTCCTATCTTTTTTCAAAAATTCTTAAAAAAATATAAAAAATACTTGCAAACATAAAAACATTATACTATAATAACTCTTGCGTTGTAAAATAGAACAAGCGCCTTTAGCTCAGTTGGTAGAGCACCTGACTCTTAATCAGGGTGTCCAGGGTTCGAGCCCCTGAAGGCGCACTGGAGGGTACCATTTTTGAGGACATACGAGCCTTGGGGATGGTGCTTTTTCTTCGGAGGAAAACTTATGAATATTACGTGGTTCGGATGCGCATCATTACTGGTTGAAAATGGACAAGACAGGGTTTTAATTGACCCTTTTTTACCTATGCGGGGTGCAGAACATCATCCCTCTCTGTCTGATTATCAGAACGAAGATTCCATTCTCATTACACACGGTCATATTGACCATCTCGGCAGCATTCCTCTTATTTTATGGGATTCGGATGCAACAGTATATTGCAGTAAAACCCCCGCTGCCACACTGGAAAAGAAACAGGCGGACAGTGACCAGATAGTTGTCATCCGTCCGGGTGATGAACTTCTTTTCGGGGAAATAAAAGTCACCGTATTATCCGGAAAACACATTCGGTTTGATTCCGAACTCATCCGGCATACACTTTTAAATTTTAGGATTCTCAGATACTTTCCCAACTTTTTATGTCTGCTTATGAAACATTTTACTTATAAGGAAAAGGGGGAAACTCTCGCTTTCCGGATTGACAGCGGGGATAAAAGAATTCTTGTTCTAGGCAGTCTGGCTCTGCGGGAAAATGTAGAATATCCTAAGAATGTGGATATGCTTGTGCTTCCTTATCAGGGTGCAACAGAACCGATTTCAACGGCGCTTTCCATTATTGAAAAGCTACAGCCTAAAACTGTTTTTTTAGACCACTTTGACGATGCCTTTCCGCCGATTTCCAGCCACATTGACACCAAACCTTTGAAAAAAGCGTTAGAAGAGCGATATCCCGACCTCCCGGTCGTAAAACCTGCTGCGGGAAAGCCTGTTACACTGCCCTAAAAATGCAGTCCCAGTAGTTCTATCAGCAGACCTGCCGCCACACCTGATACATAGAGCAGAAGAATAATCCTTAGGTTTTCTTTAGGCTTGTCATTGACTCTCAGTAATACTAAAATACCGACTCCCGCTCCTGCCAATAGTCCTGACATCATCGCTCCGGCGCTTAATACCCCGTTTAGATACAACTGGGTAATGACTACAGATGCGGCACAATTCGGAATCAAACCTATCGCACCTGCTATCAGTTCGCCCACAACCGGGCGGTTCAATATCAGATTAGCAAGAAATTCCTCTCCGATGAAAGCAACGATAATATTTAGTACAACGGTAATTAACAGTACATAAATAAATATCTCAACCGTATGGTGAACCGCGGACTTTACAATTCCCTCTTCGCAGTGACAGTTATGCTGCTCGCACATATGCTCAATCTGCATATCATCATGGTTTTGCCGTAATAATCTGCTGATTACCACATCAATCAAAAGTCCGACCGCCATTCCAATAACGATTTTCACTCCCAGAATCTTTAAAATCATATCGATCCCGGCATTTTCAGAAATCAAAATGGGCAGCATTTCATCCGAAGTAGACAGATAAATAGAAAGCAAAGTCCCCAACGTGATAATTCTGCCGGCATACAGATTCGATGCCGCCGCAGAAAAACCACACTGTGGAAACGCCCCTAAAATACTTCCTATCACCGGTCCGCATTTACCGGATGTCCGGATTGCATTCTGTAATTTATCTCCCGCCTTGTGTTCCAAGTATTCCATTGCCAAATACGTAAGGAAAAGAAACGGCAACAGTTTTACGCAATCCCATAATGCATCTAAAATGATGTCAAACATAAACAGCCCCCATGCTTACGATTATTCTCCTACGCGAATATGAGGAAAATGATTCTTATAATACTGCATAATCTCCCGATATGTACTTTTACTTGCCGTCACATACTTTGGACCGCTTCCATCCGAAAAGTACAGCGCGATAAAGCAGTCGCCCCTTTCAAAAAACTCATGCACTCTTACAATTTCACTATTTAAATATGCCTTACTGATCTCTCCGAAATCATAAGTATAAATATTTCCGATTTTCAAACTGCGGCTCACATTCCACGCATTTTCATAATCCGCAACGATTCTTCCCTCATCCATGCCGGAATGCGCAAATGTTTCTTTTAGTTCCTTTCGCCCTGTCAGAAAGCCTACAATAAAAAAAATCGCCAGACCAAGCAGGAAAACACCCATCAAAGATAAAACAATGACCTCATCTTTCTTGAAATCATCCGTCATCGGCCTCAGTCCTAAAAGCTGCATCAGTCCGTTCATCTGGGTGATAAGAAGCATGCTTCCCATGCCTATGCCGATAATAACAAATTTCAGTATACTCAAAAAAGAGCTTACCCTTGCATCACTCATGATTTTGTCCATAATTCCCCATTCCCTTCTTTTGCATTTTTCATATTTACCTATATTATAACATAATACAAAAATTCTGTATTTTTATCAAATATTTTAAAATATTTTGTATTCGTTTTTAAATAAATATTGATTCTGTATAAAAAAAGTTATAGAATAGTATATATATACCGATTTATTATGGGGGATTTGAGATGGAAGGACTAAAGAATTTAATGGAAGATAATGTGGAACAGATGATTAACAAATTACTGCCTACGATGCCGCATATTTGTTCCTGTAATGACTGTAGATTGGATATGGCAGCATATGCTTTAAATCGTCTGCGTCCAAAATATGCCCGTACAAGCACCGGAGCAGTTCTCCATCGTTTTGACACACTCTCCCCACAGGTAGAAGCTGAAATTTTATCGAGCGTTATTTCTGCAATGGAGCTTATTGGCGGTCATCCTCATCATCCGCCGTTGAAGCCGGATTCTTCAGCCGGTAATACTGCACAGGGATCTACCGATAGTGGCAACGCTGCAAACCAATAATCTGACAATAGATACCAAAGCCGCTAATCGCGATGCCGTACAATTCACATCTGCCGATAGCGGCTTTTTCTTATTTATGGTTCCACCTTTTCAAAGAATAATGTGATTTCTATATCTTCAATACTTTCACCCCAATGATCATACTGCACTGCCTGCTGAATACTTTCAAGCATTCTCTCGTACTCTTTCTGATATCCGGTAAAATGATACTTCCGAAATTCCTTAAAGTTACCATCCCAAGTATATGTTACCGCATATGCCGTGTTACTATCCTGTACAAATATGAACTCCGCAAAATAGGATGCTATACCGTCTACAGCATAATAACGGCTGTAAACCTCTTCACATGTTACCTGAAACTGCTCTCGCATAAAGGCATCGGCTTTCTGCTTTAACTGCGGTATGCATGGCGCCGCCTTTTCTGCGGTAATTCTTTCCGCGTCTACTATTGATACTTCAATGCCGCTGTACATTACCTGCGAAAGCGTTCCGTCTTTTGCACTAATATAGAAGTAATAATGCTGCCTGTAACCCGTCCAGTTGACATGATAAAATCCTGTCTCTCCCGCTATTACAATGTCGTTGTCAAAATAATTGTTTCTTTCGAGTCCTTCTCCGGTAATGCCGAAAATCTTTTCAAGCCACTCCGAAGCTGTCTCTATTGCCTCCTGCTCTGTAACACCACCCGCTTCCACAGCTTCCGCTTCCATCTGCGCCTGCTCTTCCTTTTTCTGCGCGATTTCTTCCGCACGTTCTTCCTCATTGCGCTTATTCAATGCATAATCCCGCTTATAATTAAAATCTATGATTTCCAATAACTCCTCATCCGTTAACTCCCTGTCCGGCAGATAAAATGCGCTGTCTGAAACCAGAAAATATAATTCACTCTCCCCCGCCTCTTCTATGTTCTCTACCTGAATCAGTTCTCCTGTCGGGAATGTCCCCGACTGATACTGCCTATACAGCTCACTCATTCTGCGACTCTCTTGTTCCGTATATACTCTGGAATACTTATCAGCTCCTACCTGCGACATTTCCAAATTCTCTACAATAACATCCAGTTCTTCCTGCGGCACTGCCTCCATCCGCTCCTGTATCAGGGAATTGACAAACGCGCTTACCGGAACACTAACAAAGCCGACTGCTATGACAATCCCTGCTGCCGTAGCCGCCATACTGATATTACGGCGTGTTTTCTTCTTTTGAAGGGAATTTGTTTTTATATTCCGGATAATTTCTTTTTGCATTTCTTCCGGAATCTGTATGGAATTTACCGCATCCTGTAAATCTTTTACTTTCCTCTTCATAAAATATCCCTGCCTTTCTTAATTCCAATCTTTTTCCAAAGTCAGTCTTAATTCTTCTCTTCCTCTCTGCATCCGTTTTTTCACCGCATCCACTGATATGCCAAGCATATCTGCAATTTCTGCGCTCTTGTATCCCTCAATATAATGCAGATAAATGACGGTTTTTAATTTATGTGGAAGCCGGAGCAGTGCCGTTAATATTTCGTTTTGTTCCGGCATTTCACAATATGCGGTGATTTCTTCTATCGCAACCTGCGGATGCCTGAATCTATGCCTGTGAATATCGCGGCATTTATTCGTTGCTACTTTAATAAGCCATGCCTTTTCATGCTCTCTGTCTTGAAAATTCGGTGAACGTTCTATGTATCTGCAAAACGTTTCCTGTATTGCATCCTGCGCGTCCTGTTCATTTCCCAGAATGACAATGCAGATTTTATAAAGCATATTGCTGTATTTCATTACCAGCTCTTCTATTGTCATTTCTTTCCCTCCTTACATAGAACACGCAGAAAGTACCCAAAAGGTGACAAAAAAAACGGAACAGAACTGTTCCGTTTTTACTTCGCTTCTGCTTTATGAATTTCTTTAAAAATATATGCCTCTACATTTTCTTTCGGAATGGACAGCGCAAGAGACATCTCACTGTAAAGCAGTTCCTCTGCTTTTTTCAAATAATGCTCATCCGAGGAAAGCACCTTTTTCCCCTGTAAAACCCTATCCTGCCTGCGCAGATACAAAGTTTTAATAATCTGCACCAAACTGTTACAGTCATAGGTTCGGATTGCTTCCTTGTACATCTGCTCTCTTGTTTTTTCTTCCTTAATCCATACCGTTTCAATATCCGGAATTCTGCCTATCAACAGCTTAGCGTCTCTCTCGTTCATGATTTTCCTCATGACTACTTTCTCATTATCGACCGGCGTATAAATTGTACTTCCTTTTTCAAAAACAGGTTCTAAAATATAATACTTGCGTTTCCTGTCCAATTTATCAATTGGATTTCCTGTAATTGCCGTAACACGGCATACTCCATGCCCCCCACACATAATCAATTCGCCTACATCAAACATTTTCTGCCTCCTGACACTACAAAACAGATGTTGCCATCTGCTACAACACAATAGTTCCTAAAGCAACGGATGCCACGCTCCGCGAGACATCCTTATGCTAACGAAAAAGCTGCCATTAAGCAGCTTTTTTGCAACTCTATATACTATTGTATCATTAAATTTTCAAAAATGTAAGCATTTTTTTGATTTGCGCGCATATTTTTTGTCTACAAATTTTTTATCGGAAAATTTCAGACAATTCTATGCTTTTGTCGTGCAATTATTTTAACTCATTTGCAGTGACATAAAAATGATGATAAATTCCTTTCAGTTCCAATAATTGCTCGTGGTTACCTTCTTCTACGATACCGTCTTCGGTAAGTACGAGAATCCGGTCGGAATTACGGATACTGGAAAGCCTGTGCGCGATAGTAATCGTTGTTCTGCCTTTTGCCAATTCCTGCAATGATTTTGCCACCTGAAACTCGCTTTCGTTATCCAACGCCGATGTCGCTTCGTCTAAAATCAATATCGGCGGATTTTTCAAAAAGACTCTGGCAATGCTGATACGCTG
>CAZKOR010000115.1:0-11493 GCA_964554405.1 uncultured Bacteroides sp.
ATATTCCGGGCAATTTCTATTATTACAATCTGATGTATATGGAGAAAAAGACCTCTGCCCTATAAGATTGGCATCAATGCGGCACGCAAAATCGTGATTCGATAAATGATGAAATGGCAGCATTGTAGAAAGGTGGTATTATGGAAAATAACGAATTTAATCTTGGCAAATATCTGACCGGCGGCGTCGAGAGAATTGTGAAAGAAGCAGTCAGGGCGACGCTTACTGATCCAAGGGAAAGTGTGTTTATGGCACGGTTTGCCCTGTCAAGTCGTGAGGCATCCCGTAAGCGGGCAAAAGAGGAAACGAACGGTGAAAACATACCGCCGTTTCTGATTGCCAGCATTACCAGCAGCTGCAATCTCCACTGCGCGGGGTGCTATTCTCGTCAGAACCATGCCTGTACGGATGCTGAGCCGGTGAATCAGCTTACTGCTCAGGACTGGGAGAATATCTTTTCTGAGGCAGGAGAACTTGGAATCAGTTTTATTCTGCTTGCCGGAGGAGAACCGCTGCTTCGGCGGGATGTAATTGAAGCTGCAGGAAACTATCCGGAAATACTGTTTCCTGTCTTTACAAATGGAACGTTATTGGGTGATGAATACATCCGCCTGTTTGATAAAAAACGCAACCTGATTCCGATTTTAAGCATCGAAGGACGATTGGAAAAGACAGATGAGCGGCGGGGTACGGGTGTTTATATGAGAGTGAAGGAGGCTATGGAACGCATTCGGAAAAATCAATTGATTTTTGGCGCATCCGTTACAGCTACGACTGCAAATCTGCGGGAGATAACCGGCAAGGAGTTTTTGGACGAACTGCGGAAAGAAGGATGCAAAGCGGTCATTTATGTAGAATTTGTCCCGGTCACGGAGGAGAGCAAAGACCTGGCTCCGGGTGATGCTGAGAGGGAATACATGAAGGAGCGTTTGTCTGCGATTCGTGAAGAATATCCCGATATGGTATTCATTTCTTTTCCCGGTGATGAGAAAAGCTCCGGTGGATGTCTGGCAGCAGGGCGAGGATTCTTCCATATCAATTCCCATGGCGGAGCAGAGCCGTGTCCATTCTCGCCGTATTCAGATATCAATGTAAAAGATACATCTCTTCGTCAGGCACTGCGCTCACCATTGTTTTCCGCTTTGCGGGGGCGGGATGTCTTGATGGAAGAACATAGCGGTGGATGCGTTTTGTTTGAGCGGAGAGAAAGCGTGGAGGCTATTCTGGCGGAAAACGCCATTAACAAAACCTGAATTTTATCCGATATATAATACGAAACCATGTTGTTTAGGAACGGATTTCAAATACATATTTCAAGGAGGAAAAGAACATGAGCGTAAACATGGATATGATTATTGCATCACCGGATTATCAGAGCATCAGCAAGAAAGCAAAAGAGGATATAAAGAGAATTGAGGACAGGGGTGTTTCCAGAGCGGAAACGCTCGATGATATTAAGGGCGATACGACAGGTAAGTCATTTAGAACCGCAGATTTGGAGAAGCTGATGGAGAAATATGACCCGGAAGCGTATGCACAGTACTCTAAAATTGCCAAAGGAGCTAACGGAGCGAGAACCCAGAGTGGATTGACGTTCCTTTCCCATTGGATGGATGAGGTCAAAAAAGGAGCAAAGGACGAAGCATCAGCTAACAGCACAAGCGAAATATCCAAAGCAAATGAGTCGAAACTTTCCTCAAAAGCACAGGATTTTTTGAAAAATCTGCGGAAGAAGTATGGAAAATATGATTTCTTTGTCGGAAACAGTACGGATGATTTGAAATCTTTAGTAAAAAGCGGCACAAAAGAATTTTCCGTTGTCTTTTCCAATGAAGAACTTGAGCGTATGGCAGAAGATGAAGAGTATGCAAAAGAGAAATTGAACTGTATGGAAAATGCAGTGAAAATGTCTGAGAAAATCAATCAGCAATTTGGATTCGGAAAGAAAGGGGATACATCCTCCGAAATAACCAAAATAGGTATGGTATTTCATGAGGACGGCACAACAAGCTTCTTTGCGGAATTAGAAAAATCAAGTGCAAAACAGAGAGAACGCTTAGAGAAATCCAGAGAGGAAAAGCGTACTGATCGAAAGGAACAAGAGAAAAAGGCCAAGAAAGAAATGATAAGTTACGCCAAAAACAGTAAAGATACCAAGCGCACCAGTGTACAGGCAAACAGCATGGAAGAGTTAATGGAAAAAATAGCATCGGTAGACTGGGATGCTGTGAAATCGGAAAAGAAGCCGGAACATGGCGGAAAGTTTGATTTTAGTATTTAAGGGAGAAATAGTCGGAAATCGAGTGTGTTAATCCGCACTCGATTTTTCTGTTAACATAAGGATATCTCGCGAAGCGTGGTATCCGTTGTTTATAATAAAAGCATATGCGGAGGAAAACACCCAAATGAAAATCTTACTAGTAGAAGACGATACCGAAATCAGCGATATGTTAAAGAACTTTCTGATAACGGAAAACTTTGAAATAGTACAATCTTTTGACGGGGAAAGCGCCTGTCAGGATTTTTTTGCGGATGATTACAGTCTGGTACTGTTAGACCTTATGATACCGAAAAAAAGCGGGATGGAAGTTATGAAAGTTATCCGGGAAAAAAGCACGGTGCCTATTATTATTCTGTCCGCGAAAGATACGGACTCCGATAAAACATTAGGATTAGGTTTAGGCGCAGACGATTATATTACAAAGCCGTTTTCCGTTACGGAAGTATTGGCAAGAATAAAAGCGAATATCAGAAGAAATACCCAGTATGCGTTGGCATCGGCAAATGAGGAAACTGTTTTTCAGTGCGGCTCTCTTACGGTGAACACTAACGACTATTCCGTACTGAAAAACGGGACAAGGATTGAATTGACGGCGAAAGAATTTGAGATTTTGAAACTGCTTGTGAAAAACCCGAAAAAAGTTTATACCAAAGAACAGATATATTCCCATGTCTGGAATGACGCTTATTTGGGAGATGAAAATGCCGTCAATGTTCATATCAGCAGACTGCGGAACAAAATAGAGGATGATCCCCGCAACCCGCAGATTGTCGTTACGGTTTGGGGGATAGGGTATAAGTTGGGGGAATTAAGGTGAGTAAGAAAGAGATACAGGCAAATTTGAAAAAGATTAGCAGCAAACTTTCCGATATCATAGAAAATGACAGTGATGAAAAAATTTTTGTTTTTACGGATAATGAAGCCATGATGGATTTGTGCGGACAGATTAACAGACTTTTGCTTGACCGTCAGAAAATCAAAAGCGACTTCAAAAAGCAGGAGATTTCTTCTAAAAAAATGCTTTCTAATATATCCCATGATATCAAAACGCCATTGACGGTTATTTTAGGGTATCTTGAGATGATGCGCCTTGAGAACCCGGAGGATGAAACTTTACAAAAAGTGGAAACAAAGGCTTTGCAGATGATGGAGCTTATCAATCAGTTTTTTACATTGGCAAAACTCGAAGCCGGAGACATGGATATAGAGATAAGCAGAGTCAATGTAAGCGAGCTGTGCAGGGAAAACATATTGAACTTTTATGATATTCTGCAGGGAAAAGATTTTATCGTAGAGATATCTATTCCCGAACAGGATATTTTTGTATGGGGAGAAAAAGGCGCCATTGACAGAATTTTATCTAATTTAATTACAAATGCGCTTCGTTATGGAAGTGACGGAAAATATATCGGACTTACTTTACGGGAGAGCGGGAACCATGTGTACATTGATATCGTGGATAAGGGAAAAGGAATAGAGAAAGAGTTTGCCGGGAATGTCTTTGAACGTCTATATACAATGGAGGATTCCCGTAACCGCAGGATACAGGGAAATGGGCTGGGGCTTACCATTGCTAAAAATCTTGCCTGTCAGCTAGGGGGAGACATTTTCTTAGAGAGTGAACCGAATGTGAAAACAACATTTACCGTAAAACTAAAGAAGTTAAAACCGTACGAAAGAAATTTGTAAGAATTAGGCAAGAGTTTTGAAAATCTTAACTGCTATGATAGATTTCAAGAACAGTCAGATTCTTGAAAGGAGGCAGGCAATATGCCATATATTTTACAGACAAATCATCTTACGAAAATCATAGATGGGAAAGAAATAGTAAAAGATGTAAATATCCATATAAAAAAGGGAGAAATCTACGGGTTTTTAGGGCCGAATGGGGCGGGTAAAACTTCGGTAATGAAAATGATAGCCAATCTTTGGAAACCAACGGAGGGCACGATTGAACTTTTTGGGGAAAATCTTACTCCTGCTTCTTATGAGGTTTTGAAAAGAATGGGAAGTATTATTGAATTTCCTATCCTTTATGAGCATTTGAGCGGAAAAGAAAACCTAAAACTGCATTGCGAGTACATGGGCTATTACCATCCGGACAGTATAGCGGATGCACTTGAAATGCTGGAGCTGACCGAAGCGGCGGATAAACCTGTCAAAAAATATTCGTTGGGCATGAAACAACGTTTAGGTATTGCTCGTGCAATTTTATGTAAACCTGAATTGCTCATACTGGATGAACCGACGAACGGACTCGACCCTGCCGGTATGAAAAAACTTCGTGACTTATTCAAAATGCTCTGTACGGAATATGGAATTACGATTATGATATCGAGCCATATCCTCTCCGAAGTAGAAAGCATTGCCGATACCATCGGGATTATCAATCATGGAAATATGATAAAGGAAATATCCATGAAAGAAATATCCGGGATGAATACCGCATATATTGAAGTTGCGACCCCTGATGCAAAAAAGGCGGCATATGTGCTGGCAGATAAACTGAAACTGAATAATTTCAAGATAATGGATGAACATAACATCCGCATTTATGAGAGTGGAACATCCACGAATGACATATCAAAAGCATTGGCATTGAACGAGGTGGAGATTAGCGCCATTGGTCAAAAGGCGGAAAGTCTTGAAAATTATTTCTTAAAACTGACAGAAGGGGAGGAAACATCATGTTAAAATTAATCAGACTGGAATGGAAGAAAAATAAGATTGGTAAATATATACGGAATGCCTTTATTTTGACGGTCACCCTTCTGCTGTTCCTTTTTTTAATCGCAGGAGAACTTGAAACGGATGAAACGAAGCTGTCATATGGCGGGAGTATGCTGAAAACGGGAGTGGAATTATTTACCAATATGTCATATATGGTTTTTACAAGCGTGATGTTGGCTTCTTTTATTGTCAGCGCCTACAAAAATAAAACGATGAATCTAATGTTTTCTTATCCGATCAGCCGGAAGAAAATCTTATTATCCCAGATGTTATCGGTGTGGATTTTCAATTATATTGCTTTAGTGTTATCAAAGATTTCAATTTTCTGCGCACTTACAGCCGTTAAAAAGTATACCTATATCACAGCGGAAGACATTACGCTGGGAAGCAGTATGTTTTATATTGAAATACTGATAGATTCAGCGGTGATGATTAGTATGAGTTTTCTGTCTTTGCTGGTTGGATGTAAAATGAAATCATCGAAAGCAACGATTATTGCCGGAGTTATTATCGTATGCTTTACACAGGGGAATATCGGAGAATATACTTTGATCGGCAATATCCCTTTTTATATCACTTTATTGCTCATATCTGCCGTATCCGTCTTTTTGACGCTGTTTAGATTGGAAACAAAGGATGTGCTGTAAAATGGTGAAATTGATTAAATTAGAATGGGTAAAAGGAAATATTGGAAAACTTATCCGTTATGTTATCATTATGACTGCTGCTCTTTTGGCATTTCTGATTGTAACTGCGGGAGAAGCAGGAGTGGACACTACATCAATGGGATTTTATGAAAGAAGTATAATTAACGCCGCTGTAGAGGCATATACCAGTATGACCTATATTGTTTTTACAGGTGTTCTGATGGGTTCTTTTATTGTGGGAGAATTTGAGAAGGGAACAATTAGTTTAATGTTTTCTTATCCTATTAGACGCCGGGATATTTTGCTATCAAAAATATTTTCTGTCTGGATTTTTAATGTTGCTGCGTTGATGATTAGCAAAATATTTATATATGCCGTTTTACTGGCTTTAAAATCATTCATTAAAATATCTGCTCAGGATATTCCATTTGGTTCGTTGATGTTTTGGCTGGATATGTTTTTAAGCTCTGTTGTAATGATAAGCATTTCTTATATTGCGTTGCCAATAGGAATAAAAATGGAATCCTCTAAAGCAACCGTTATTGTAACGATGCTCATTGCCTGTTTTTCACATGGAAATATTAGATTGTTGATGGGCAGTATTCCTTTTACTATCACCATGTTACTCATATCTGCCGTATCTGTCTTTTTGACGCTGTATCGATTAGAAACAAAAGATGTGTCATAATGCGACGGCTATATTCAACCTTTTAGTGTTGTATAATGTAATTGACAATGTATATACTATTGTATATACTAATCATAAGAAGGAGGTGTGCGATTTTATGCAGGCAACAATTCAGAAATGGGGAAATTCGCAGGGAATAAGAATTCCGAAAGCATTTCTTGACGCATTAGGTATGATGGAAAATGATCTTGTTGAATTGAGCAGGGTTGATGATAATATTGTGATAAAAAAAGTAAAAAAAGACACAGGGTTGACTTTAGATGATATTTTCAAAAATTATGACGAAGAAAGTACAGCAGAAGAATTTGATTGGGGCGCTCCTGTCGGAAAGGAAGTGTGGTAATGTATTATCCCAAGCAAGGTGATATTGTATTTTTGGATTTTAGCCCGCAATCAGGGCATGAACAAGCAGGAAGAAGACCTGGGGTAATTATTAGCAACGATCAGTTCTTTATAAAAACAAAATTAGCAGTTGTATGTCCTATTACAAACACAAGTAATAAGTTTCCGTTGCATATTATATTGGATAATAGGACGAAAACAACAGGTGTAATTTTGACAGAGCATATGAAGTGTTTAGATGTTATAAGCAGAAACATTCAATTTGTGGAAAAATTGCCGGAAGATTTATTGGATAAAACATTAGCTTATGTGAAAGCTTTTTTTTAACATCATGCAGAGAAAACCTCTCAAAGGAAAATATTAAATCATCGAAAGCAATAATTATTGCCGGGGTTATCTGTCTCCATAGTGTCTCCTGCAGTGTACGATTTCAAACGGGATACGGTTTTGCGTAAAACTGCACATAATGTACAGTTATATAAAATATAATAAATATTGATTTTACTTATGATGGAAAATGATTTATAATCATAAAGTAAGAAACAGCAGAGCAGGTTTTTTACAGACCTGCTCTTATGCTGTGGAAAGCACATAGAAAAATAAAAAGTGTGGAGGGAAAGTTATGGTAAAAGCAATCGTAGGCGCTAACTGGGGTGACGAGGGCAAAGGCAAAATTACAGATATGATGGCAAATGAGGCGGATATTATTATTCGTTTTCAGGGAGGAGCCAATGCCGGACATACAATCGTCAATAATTACGGAAAGTTTGCGCTGCATACATTGCCGTCAGGCGTATTTTATGACCATACAACAAGTATTATCGGTAACGGTGTGGCACTGAATATTCCGATTTTATTTGATGAGATTAAATCCATTACGGACAGAAACGTACCAATGCCGAAAATTTTAGTATCGGACAGATGCCAGATAGTGATGCCTTATCATATTCTGTTTGACCAGTATGAAGAAGAGAGATTAGGCGGTAAATCCTTTGGTTCTACCAAGTCTGGAATTGCACCGTTCTATTCGGATAAATATGCAAAGATAGGTTTTCAGGTCAGCGAACTTTTTGATGAAGAACTGTTAAAAGAGAAAGTAGAAAGAATCTGCGAAACAAAGAATGTTTTACTGGAGCATTTGTATCATAAGCCGCTTATTCAGCCTGCGGAATTATTGGATACGCTGCATCAGTATAAAGATATGATTGCACCTTATGTATGCGATGTTTCCGCATATCTGCATCAGGCGCTGAAAGAGAATAAGACGATTCTGCTGGAAGGGCAGCTTGGTACTTTGAAAGACCCTGACCACGGCATTTATCCGATGGTTACTTCATCTTCCACGTTAGCGGCTTACGGCGCTATCGGAGCAGGCATTCCGCCTTACGAAATCAAACAGATTGTTACGGTATGTAAAGCATATTCTTCTGCCGTAGGAGCAGGGGCTTTTGTATCAGAGATTTTCGGTGATGAAGCGGATGAACTTCGTCGCCGCGGCGGTGATGGCGGTGAGTTCGGCGCAACCACGGGACGTCCGCGCCGTATGGGATGGTTCGACTGTGTGGCTTCCAAATACGGATGCCGCTTACAGGGCGCGACAGACGTAGCTTTCACGGTTTTGGATGTACTTGGCTATCTGGATGAGATTCCTGTCTGTGTCGGCTATGAAATAGACGGTGAAGTGACAACGGATTTCCCGGTTACGGCGAAACTGGAAAAAGCAAAACCCGTCCTGAAAAACCTGCCGGGATGGAAATGCGAAATCCGCGGCATTAAGAAATATGAGGATTTGCCGGAAAACTGCCGTCATTATGTAGAGTTTATCGAGGAGCAGATTGGCTATCCGATTACAATGGTTTCGAACGGTCCCGGACGTGACGACATTATTTACCGTGAAAGTCCATTGGCAAAATAGTTTTTATGATAAAAGGATGACTGCACTGCGGTCATCTTTTTTTGATGAAATCTCAAATCTAATGACTTTTCTTACGGTATTGTCCCGGAATCAGCCCAAGAGTTTCACGAAACATCCATTTTTTATAAATTCTTATGAATCATTTACAACCTGCAACGAAAAAAACGTACTTATATATTGTAAGCAGTTTTCAAAAAGGATAAGGAGGGAACTCATGTGGAAGATAGTAAAATTATAGAACTATATTGGGAACGGGAGGAAGAAGCAATCAAAGAAACCTCTTTAAAATATGGCAGATTATGTATTAATATTGCTAAAAATATTCTTTCAAGCTATGAAGACAGTGAAGAATGTGTAAATGATACATATCTTGTTGTTTGGAATACAATTCCAAATGAACGACCAAACAGATTCTCAGCATTTATAAGCAGAATTACAAGGAATCTGGCATTAAAAAAATATGAATATATTTCCGCAGCGAAAAGAAACCCTGCTGCAACTACATCTTTAGAGGAGTTAGAGGAATGTGTATCCGGAACGGACAGCGTTGAATCTGAAGTGGAAAAAAAGCGTATCGAAAGCGTAATCAATAAATTTCTCTGGCAGCAGAAAAAAGAAAAGAGAAATATTTTTATCAGACGATATTGGTATTTTGATTCTATTGAAAATATTTGCAGAGACACCGGTTTTACACAGAGTAAAGTGAAGTCCATGTTATATGAAATGCGTCAGAAGTTAAGAAAATACTTAGAAGGTGAGGAAATTGAAATATGAATAAAAAACAGCTTTCAGAGCATATTGGAAACATTGATGACCGGCTTGTTCAGCAGGCAGAACAAATTCCTAATTATTTAGCACAATACCGTCAAAGAAGAATAAAACAGCTTTTATCTGTTGCGGCAGCCTTGGTTCTTATGCTTTCCGGTTTTGGTGTTGGAGCAGTGGTTTTTGCCCGTGAAATTATCGTGGAAGTGCCAATAGAACAGGAAATTCTGGAATTGGAAGGGGTTAATCTTATGCTGATATTTCCCGATAGCTGGAAGGGGCAGTATTCAGTGGAAAAAAGCGGGCAGAATTATGTTGTTTATAATCCGCAGATTAAAGACGCCGTCAGCGAGGGAATAGATATATGGGATGGCGGAGTCCTTTTCACGATTGTCTGTTATGAAGAAGCCATGACCGAGGAACAATTTATAGAAAACGGACTTGATTTTACTGCTTATCGATATATTTTAGCAACAAGCAATCGGACATACATACTCCATTATGCCAGTGATGTACAATATGATCCGACAAATCAAGAACAGGAAAGCATATACGAAAAAATGATGTCAGAAGTGAAAGACATTCAGTTTGTAGTTGATAATGTATTTGAGGATTAATATTAAAAGGATGACTGCACCTCGGTCATCCTTTTTTGTTAAATTCCGAATGTGCTATGAGTCGCGCAGCGTTCTTTGCATCACAACGACTTCATAATCTTCGGTTTGTGTAATGGTACCTGTAGGTTTGAACATATTTTTTATCCAGAAATGCTCGCTCTGCATATTTCCCTTTACATATCCCAATCTGACATAAGAAAATTTTTTTGCCAGATAACGGCATACACCCTCAATGATACCGGAACCGATTTCCTTACCCTGCATATCGGCATCCATCATAAAAAAGCCGATAAAAGCCGTTTTTTTATTCGGATATTTCAAAATCAAATCCATAACGGCAACCAGTTTTTCACCGCTCCAAAATCCTACATAATATTTATCTTTTTCTGTTTTCCCGGGCGGCAGCGCCTGCATATCGGCACGAATGCTTTCTATACTGACGGCAGGCGGACAGTACTCATAATATTGCGGGTTACCCAGACAGAGCTCATAAACTGACGGAATATCTGATTCTTTTATGATACTGACCTTATATACTTTAGATAGTGCCTGTATATCCATTGTGATTCCCTGACTTTCTTTCGTATTTTTCCTTATCAAAATATAACAAATATTTTCTAAGGATTCAATTATAGAAAAAATAATTTTCTATTTCAATTCTTACTTGACACAATTTCGTATTATTGCTATAGTTATCTCAAAGCATAAATTCTATTTTTCTAATGAGTTATTCTAACATCAACTCTTTTTATCAAAGAAATCTATGCTTTTACCCACAACAAACTAAAGCAGGGATTTCCATAAGACAAAAAGAGAAGGAATCTCCTGCGGAGAACAAAAGAAAGGAGATTCTGTAATGTGTCAGAAAAAATTTGAAGAACTTAAGTTGCGTGATGACTTTATGTTCGGTAAAGTCATGCGAAACAAAGCAATCTGTAAGAAAACATTGGAAATCCTCTTAGGGATTCAGATTGAGGATATTGATTATCCCGAAACTCAGAAAGCAATCAACATTACCTATCAGGGGAAAAGTGTGCGGCTGGATGTCTACGTGGAGGATGACGAACGTTCTGTCTATAATGCAGAAATGCAGCAGAACGATGATGATGAGACCATCCGCCAGTTGCCTAAGCGGAGTCGCTATTATCAGGGCATGATAGATTTGAACCTGATAGAAAAGGGGTTTCCCTATACAGCGCTAAACACAAGCTATGTTATTTTTATCTGTACGTTTGACCCGTTTGGAAAAGGAAAATACCAGTATACATTCCGTGCTTTATGTCAGGAAGATACATCGTATGCCTTAGAGGACGGAACGACGAGGATTTTTTTCAATACGAAAGGGAACCTGGAAGAGGCACCGGAGGAACTGCGGGAACTATTGCAGTACATAGAGACGAACCAACCGGAGAATACATTCACAAAACAGCTCGACCATGAAGTGGAATGTGCAAAAAAGAATGAGAAATGGAGACGAGAGTATATGAAAGAGCTTCTGCATGATTTCG
>CAZKOR010000116.1:0-2849 GCA_964554405.1 uncultured Bacteroides sp.
ATATACGTGAAGAATTACGTGATTTGATGAAATATATACCGCAGACACCGACGACAAAATATGTGACTGATTTTACGGATGTCATCTTATCACAAGAATGGAATGAGGCAGAACTTGATAATGATGAGTTAGCCAATTATAAGGCGAAAGCAGAGTTCTATATCAGGCAGCATCAGGATAATTTTGTAATTGCGAAACTGAAAACCAATAAACCATTAACAGAAATAGATATCAAATCACTGGAAGAGATTTTGTGGAGTGAGTTAGGAACAAAAGAGGATTATAAAAAGGAATATGGTGAAAAGCCTCTTGGAGAATTTGTCCGGGAAATCGTTGGGCTTGATATGAATGCGGCAAAAGAAGCGTTTTCAGAATATCTGAATGAAGCAAATCTGGATAGCAGACAGATTTATTTTGTGAATCAGATTGTTGAGTATATTGTTCATAATGGATTAATGAAAGACTTGTCAGTGTTGCAGGAAGCACCATTTACGGATAAGGGAAGTGTAGTGGAGATATTCACAGATTTAAATGCCTGGATGGGTATTAGAAAAGTAATTGAGCAGATTAATGCAAATGCGATAGCATAATGTTATAATTAAAAACACGGAGGAATATCATATGAAGTATTCAAATCCTGTCATAAAAGGGTTTTATCCCGACCCAAGCGTGTGTTATGCAAATGGAAAATATTATTTGGTATGCAGTTCTTTTCAGTATTTTCCGGGAGTTCCTCTGTTTGAAAGCGAGAATCTGGTAAATTGGAAGCAAATCGGGCATGTTTTGACAAGAAAAAGCCAGGTAATGCTTGAGAAGATAAACAGTTCGGGCGGTGTGTTTGCACCGACAATCCGCTATCATGACGGCAGATTTTATATGGTGACTACCAATGACACCACACATGAAAATTTCTACGTATATACCGATGACATTTACGGAGAATGGTCGGAACCTATTTTCGTGGCACAGGGCGGTATCGACCCTTCCCTCTTATTCGATGACGGACATGTCTATTTTATTAGTAACGGCAGCGACGATTATGGTGATGGTGGTGTCGTTCAATGTGAGATTGATATTGCAACAGGAGAAAAACTTTCACACAGCAAATGTATCTGGCATGGTTCCGGCGGGCGTTTCCTGGAAAGTCCCCATATGTACAAAATCGGTGATACTTATTATCTGATGGCAGCAGAGGGCGGTACGGAGTATGGACATATGATTACTTATGCCAGAGCGGATAATGTATGGGGCGAATTTGAAAATTATCCCGGCAATCCGGTATTGACGAACAGGAATAAGGCTCCGGAAATCATTCAGGGAATAGGGCATGGCGATCTGATTCAGGATAAATGCGGAGACTGGCACATTTTATGTCTCGGATTCCGTCAGATTCATATGTGGATACAGCATCATACATTGGGCAGAGAAACTTTTCTTATCCCTGTCGAATTTCATCCAGATGGATGGTTCAGCGCCGGAAATGACGGCACGGCGGAAAGTCAGTATGAAATAGCGGGAGATTTCGTACAGGAGGAAAAACGGACATATACTTTTGGAAATACGAATCCGGATATTGAATGGTGCTATCTGCGCCATCCGGTAAAAGAAAACTATGAATTTGTCCGGGTTGAAAATGTATCCGGTGATAATATCAAAACATCGGATAAATGGATTCTGCATGGAAGTAACATTACACTGGAAGACATCGATTCACCGACTTTTATCGGCATACGGCAGAGAGATTTTTATTTTACTTTAAAAGTAAAAGTATCTTCGGACAGCGGGGAGGCAGGCGTTTCGGTTTATTCCTGTGAAAATGAACATTATGATATTGCTTTATGTAAGAGTGAAGAATACACTTCTGCCATACTTAAATTGAATATTGGAGAAATTAAGCATCTACAGAACACTGTGGAATTGCATTCTTCAGAGACTGTGCTGCTTATCCGGGCGGATAACCTGGAATATCAGTTCTTTGTATTAGATGGTAATAAGGAGATTTATCTGGGCAAAGGACAGGCGAAATATCTTTCCAGTGAAGTGTCCAACAGTTTTACCGGGGTCGTCCTCGGCCTTTATGCGATTGGGGAAAATACCGCGGAATTTGCGGATTTTACATTGATTTATGAGTAGTGTACTCAGGGGTGTTTATGAAGAAAAAAAGGTATCTGATCTTACTATTGACGGTGCTGATGATAACTATTATCAGCACTTTATTCATAAAGAAAAAAATAAAAATTGCTCCGGTATTTGCCGACAGATTTGAGGTAACCGGTGTGGATGTTTCCCATTATCAGGGAACGATTGACTGGAGGAAACTTGCCGGGCAGAATCTGGACTTTGCATTCATTAAGGCAACAGAAGGATCAAGCTTCATAGATGAATGTTTTTATGATAACTGGAAAGAGGCTGAGAAAACAGGGCTTTGTATAGGAGCTTATCATTTTTTCAGCTTTGACAGTGATGGGGAAAAACAGGCGCAGTTCTACATTGATACGGTAGGGAATCTGAATGGAAAAATGGCGCCCTTGGTTGATGTGGAGTTTTATGGGGACAAACAGAGTAATCCGCCTGAAAAAGACGAGACAGCAGAGCAGCTTGGCAAGTTGTTAGACACATTAGAGGAATATTATAAAATAAAACCTGTTATTTATACAACGTATACAGCGTACAATAGCTATATTAAGGGTGAGTTTGAAGATTATCCCCTCTGGATTAGAAATGTTTATTATCAGCCGCTTTGGGGAACAAGGGGAAAGTGGACATTCTGGCAATATACGGATACCGCGGTTTTAGAAGGGTATGAGGGAGAAGAAAAATATATCGACAGGAACGTGTTTCGGGGAACG
>CAZKOR010000116.1:2949-11433 GCA_964554405.1 uncultured Bacteroides sp.
GAGAGAATTAATCGGTCTTTACAGTTTTTGCACAATCCGCTATAATGAAGTGAACTTGAAGCATCAGGACGGATAATAGAATAATCCAGTGAAAGGATTTGTACATGGACGGAAAAAAGGAAAGTCTGGATAATTTCATAGAAGTAAAGCAGCTTTATAAGACATTTCATACCAAGAAACAGACAGTTGAAGTGTTGAAGGGAATAGACCTTTCCGTGAGAAAAGGAGAGATCTTCGGGATTGTCGGTTTCAGCGGGGCCGGAAAATCAACGTTAGTCAGATGTATCAACCGTCTGGAAGAACCTGACAGCGGAAGCATCAGAATTGACGGCAGGGAAATTACAGCGCTTGGAAAAGCGCAGCTCAATGAGCAGAGAAGAAAAATCGGTATGATTTTTCAGCAGTTCAATCTCTTTGATTCCATGACGGTAGCGCAGAACATTGCCTATCCGCTTAAGCTGACAGGAACTTCGGCGAAGGATGCGGAAGCGAAAGTAGATGAGATGCTTGCGTTGGTTGGACTGATGGAGAAGAAGAATGCCTATCCGGGTGAATTGTCCGGCGGGCAGAAACAAAGGGTTGGTATAGCCAGAGCATTGGCAAACAATCCGGATGTGCTTTTGTCGGATGAAGCGACCAGTGCGCTTGATCCGCAGACGACTCTTTCCGTATTGGATCTGCTCAAGGAAATTAATCAAAAGCTGGGGCTTACCATCATTTTGATTACGCATGAACTGGAAGTGATTAAGTACACCTGTCACAGAATGGCGGTTATGGAGAATGGAAAATTGTTAGAGCAGGGAGATGTAAAGGATATTTTTCAGAACCCTCAGTGTGCTACGGCAAAGAATTTTATCGGCGTCTATAATAAATTCAGAAGTGATTACTGGCAGGAGGCGGCAGAATGAGTCTATATAAATATTCTTTTTTTGAAGTGCTTGGACATGCGTTCACTGCGGAAGTATGGGACCAGGTTCTGCCTGCAATCGGAGAGACGATGTATATGGTAGGGGTCTCTTCAGTATTCGTCCTGATATTTGGTATTCTCTTAGGCCTAATATTGGTGATGACAAGCAGGGAGGGATTGATGCCCTGTAAAGCAGTACATACTGTTCTCGGCGCCATTATTAACTGTTTTCGTTCATTGCCGCAGGTTATTATCATCATCGTTATGCTTCCGGTGGCAAGAGCGCTCGTCGGGAAATCATATGGCTCCAATGCCTGTATCATTTCTCTGGTAGCAAGTTGTGTGCCGCTTTTTGCCAGACTTGTGGAAAGCAGCCTCTTAGAGCTTGATAAAGGAAAAATTGAAGCGGCGAAAGCAATGGGGAGCGGTAATATGCGTATCCTGTTTACCATTATGGTGCCGGAGACACTGCCGTCTTTAATACGTGCTTTTACAAATGCAGTTGTTATTGTTATTTCTATGACAGCGCTTGCCGGAAGTTTCGGTGCAGGCGGCATCGGTTATATTGCGGTTACTTATGGTTACACGAGATTCCAGCATGACCTGTTGTTTGCCACGATTGTCGTATTGATTATTATTGTACAGGCAGTACAGCTTGTCGGGGATACCATATCGAAACTGATTTTGAAGAAACGCCATTTGGTATAGAAAAGAAAGACATTTATTGCAGTATAAGCTGCTTAAATGAATATATATATTAAAGAAGAGGAGAATTATTATGAAAAAGAAACTTGCAGTATTATTTATGACTGCCGTAACAGCGTTCGCTATGCTTACAGGCTGCGGAAATTCGGCAGACACAGCACAAAATGGCACGGACACTACACAGACAGGGGATACGGTTGTATTAAAGGTAGTCTGTGATTTGACGCCTCACAGTGAGATACTGAATTCTGCATCAGAGCTTTTGGCAGCAGAGGGAATTGAGCTGGATATCGTATCTACAACATGGGATGCAACTTGGAATGATATGTTGGTAGATGGAGAAGTAGATTTTGCTTATTTCATGCATGTACCGGCAATGGAAAGTATTGAGGAAGAAATGGGCGTTACCCTCTACAGCATGGGCGGCATTCATGTAGAGCCTTATGCATGCTTCTCAGAGCAGTATGCGTCTAAAGACGAGTTACCGGAGAATGCAGTTATTGCGATTCCTAATGACTCTTCCAATGAGTACAGAGCTTTGAAAGTTTTGGAAAAAGAAGGCTTTATCAAGTTAAACCCGGATATGACAGCTATTGATGCTTCCATTAATGAAATTGAGGAATACTTGATTCCGATTGAGATTATCGAAATGGATCAGGCAAATATTATCCCTTCTGCAGCAGATTTTGATGCATATTTCGTTAATGTCAACAGAGCATTGGAAGCTAATATTGATACAACTGCTTACCTGATGAGAGAGGGAGAAGATTCCGAATATGCCAATATCATAACTGTAACGGAAGAAAACAAGGATAACGAGGCAATCAAGAAAATGGTTACCATCTTACAGTCTGATGAAGTGAAGAAATTTATTAATGAGAATTATAACGGCGCGGTAATTCCGGCAAAGAATTAGAACATGAGCGGGAAATTTTTGTGGAATGACGGCTGGTCATTTTTAGTAACCCCTGTAGGGACTTCCTATGAACAGGCGGCAGAGAGAAAGAGCGAGTTTACGGCGGTGGATATTCCGCATGACTGGCTGATTCATGATGCCCTGCATCTGTATGAGGACGGTACCGGCTGGTACAGGAAGAGTTTTGTCTATGAACAGAAGGAAAAAAAGGCTTTTATTACTTTCGAAGGTATCTATATGGACAGCACCGTATACATAAACGGAAAAAAAGCCGGAGAATGGAAATACGGATATTCCACTTTTACACTGGATATTACGGATTTTTTGAAACAGGGGGAAAATGAAATTTTTGTAAGTGTCTGTTTTCAAAGTCCGAACAGCCGGTGGTATTCAGGCGCCGGTATTTACAGGGATGTATGGTTCAAGATAACGGACAGGACCTATCTGCCTGAGAACGCAGTTTATGTCAGCACAAAAAAACAGGACGGAGGAAGCTTTCTGCTGCGTTTGGAGTCAGAAGCGGAAGGAGACAGACGCGGAGAAGCCCTCTTAAACTACAGGCTTTTTGACGATACGGGAAAAGAAGTGGAATTAAAGTCTCTGGGCGCAGACGATAGTGAGAACGGGTGCGTCAGAGAATATCTGGTTGAGAATGTAAAACTTTGGGACGTTGAGAATCCTGTACTATACACATTAAGAACGGATTTGATTTTAGATGGGAAAATCATTTGGCAGGAAGAAGAGAAAATCGGGTTCCGTTATACAGAGTTTCACACAGATAAGGGATTTTTCTTAAACGGACGGCATATGAAGCTGAACGGTGTTTGTGAGCATCACGATTTAGGCGCTCTGGGTGCGGCTTTCAATAAGTCTGCTATGAGACGGAAATTTCGTATTCTGAAAGAAATGGGCGTGAATGCAGTAAGAGGTACTCACAATATGACAGCCCCCGGATTCATAGAACTGGCAGATGAAATGGGAGTTATGGTAGTATCGGAAGCATTTGATATGTGGGAGAGAGAAAAAACCACTTATGATTATGCGCGGTTTTTTGGTGAGTGGTCGGCGAAGGACGTAGAAAGCTGGGTAAAAAGAGACAGAAATCATCCCAGTGTCATCATGTGGAGCATCGGGAATGAAATTTACGACACCCATATTGACGAGCGCGGACAGGAAATTACGGCATATCTGAAAGAACAGGTAGAAAAACATGATCCTTTGAAAAATGCTGTTGTCACCATTGGTTCTAACTATATTCCATGGGAAAATGCTCAAAAGTGTGCGGATATCCTGAAAGTTTCAGGTTATAATTACGCGGAAAAATGTTATGAAGAGCACCATAAGGCGCATCCCGACTGGGTAATCTACGGAAGTGAGACATCCTCGATTGTACAGAGCAGGGGTATTTATCATTTTCCACTGGCGACAGGAATCTTAATGGAAGAAGACGGACAGTGTTCCTCACTTGGAAACAGTCCGACCAGCTGGGGCGCCAAATCTTTGGAGGACTGTATTACGGTAGACCGGGATACGGAATTTTCTCTGGGACAGTTTTTGTGGACGGGATTTGATTATATTGGGGAGCCTACGCCGTATCAGTTTAAGAACTCCTACTTCGGGCAGATAGATACAGCAGGCTTTAGAAAGGACTCTTATTATATATGGCAGTCGGTCTGGACGGATTATAAGAAAGACCCTATGATACATATTTTTCCTTATTGGGATTTCAATGAGGGACAGTTGATTGATGTGCGGGTTTGTTCCAATGCGCCTGACGTAGAACTTTTTATCAATGGCAGAAGTCTTGGCAGGCAGCATTTGACCCATGAGGCAGGAAGCGGCAGGCATATTCTTGCAGATTATCAGATTCCTTATGAAAAAGGTGTGCTGACGGCAGCCGCTTATGATGAAAACGGAGTAAAAATTGCGCAGGAAGAAAAGAAATCCTTTGGAAACTCCAGCAAGATTGTGCTGACGCCGGAAAATACGAAAGTGATGGCGGACGGCAGGGATTTGTTGTTCATTGAAATCGGTACGGTGGACGAGAACGGTATCCCTGTGGAAAATGCCAGTGACAGAGTAACGGTGCATGTTACGGGCGCGGGCAGACTGATTGGACTGGACAATGGCGACAGTACGGACTATGACAGTTATAAAGGAATCAGCAGAAAATTATTCAGCGGAAAGCTGCTTGCAATCGTGCAGGCGGATGTGTGCCCCGGCAGTATTCAGATAGAAGTGACAGGTAAAGGGTTACAGGGAGTTTCGCTTGTCTGTGAAAGTATTGAGAAACCTGTAAAGGGTATAAGCGCTATAGCAGAAAACAAAGCGATGCCGATTCCGTTCGGCAGCAGTGAGGAAATCCCTGTCCGTAAGATTACGTTAGAGACAGCGGACGGTCAGCTGTTTACAAAAGAAAAGGATAGTATCACGGTAGAAGCCAAAATCGAACCGCCGCAGGCGACCGATAGGGAAATTATTTTCAGGGCAGTGAATGACAGCGGCGTGCCGATTCCCTTCATAAGCATGAAACAGGACGGAAACAAAGTTACGATGAAAGCGGAGGGTGACGGCTCATTCCGTCTGTTTGCCATGTCAAAAAGCGGAACGGATAAAATCAGAATTATGTCACAGCTTGAATTTACGGTGGAAGGATTTGGTCAGGCTTATAAAAATCCTTATGATTTCATTTCGGCAAGCCTATACGATTATGTTGAAGGCGAGATTGGGAATGGAATGCAGAAGGGAGTTGCCATGGACGCTGAAGGAGATACTCTCCTTACTTATCGTAACCTGGATTTCGGCAGTATGGGAAGCGACGAGTTCACTATTCTCTTGTATGCCTTGAATAATGATGAATATCCTGTTCAGATATGGGAAGGCATTCCGGGAGAGGATGGCAGTGAACTTTTGGCGGATGTGATTTATCAGAAGCCCTATATATGGAATCTGTATCAGTCGGAGACTTTTAAACTGTCAAGGAAACTGAAGGGCATTACTACCGTAAGTTTCCTGTTTAGGCAGAAAATAATTATGAAAGGATTTTCTTTCACCGGATATGAGAAAGCCTGGCTGGAGATTCCGGCAACGGCAGCAGATGTGATGTACGGTGACAGTTTTTCAAGAGCGGCGAATGCAGTGGAAAGTATTGGGAATAACGTATCACTGATATTTACGGGAATGGACTTTGGGGAAAGACAGGTGAAAGGTATCTCTATCAAAGGCAGAGCACGAAAAGGCAGTAACACCATACATATCAGATTTTTTGACGGTGACAATGAAGTGAAACAGATACTGGAATTTCCGGCAAGTGAAGAATACATTACGCAGCAATTTGATTTGGAACCTGTCAGCGGAAAGTGGGAAGTGACTTTTGTATTCCTGCCGGGAAGCTGCTTTGACTTTGAGTCGTTTCAGATATACTAAAACTATGCTATAGCAGCTTCTTGTTGTGAAAATACATTTCTTGGATAATTGCCCGAACCTTAGCGCCAATGCCTTTCTTTTCTTCCCTTGGCATATCGGTCATATAAATGGGCTTTCCATATTCAATAATAACGCGCGTTTTTTTGATTTTCGGGAAATGGTCTTCAAAAATATCGGCAGCATTGTTGATACAGACAGGGATGATGGGGCAGCCGCTTTTTTCAGCGATTTTAAAGCTGCCCTCATGGAAAGGCAGAAAGGTATCGTTGATTTTATTCGTTGTACCTTCCGGGAAAATGAAGATGGAAATGCCGGAGTGGATTTTATCAATTGCCTCTAAAATCGTTTTCATCCCCTGTTTAATATCTGCTCTGTCAAGGAAAAGGCAGTGCAGATATTTCATCCATGTGCGCAGCAGAGGAATCTGCTGCATCTCTTTTTTAGCAATATAGCCTGTCAGTCCGGGGACACGTATATAAGTCATAACGGTGTCAAAGTTGCTCCGGTGATTGCAGACATAAAGGACTGGCATATCTTTAGGAACATTCTCTTCGCCGATAACCGTTATGTCAGTTCCGGCTATAAACAGGCAGCCGCGGAAAGCCCACTTGACAATGGCAAGGGAGCTGCGGCTTTGCATATCTTTATTGAATTTACCGATTATGTACTCAATTATCATCAAAGGGATGCTGCAAATCAGAAATAATACAACAAAAAGTGCGGTCAGAATAAATCGAATCATAATATTCTCCATTTTTCCAATATTTTAAGGCATTATATTATAATGTATTATAAAAGAATTTGTATCATAATTCAATTCTTGTAATCTTCTCATTATCGTTCTCATTATCATTATCAACAGTCCGCTCATGACTAAAATTCTGCTTTTCATAACAATATCTTTTTCCTTGAAACTTTTTGGCGGTTGGATTCGTATTATTATTAGAAAAGCAAGGAGGTCTTGAAAAATGGACATAAATGGAATCGGAGCAGCAGGATATCCGGCGTGGCACGGAGCAAAAAAAGCACAGCAGAATACGGCAGGGACGAGTTTTGCATCACAGTTAAACAATGTGGCAAGTGCAAAACCGCATACATCTATTGTTTACATGAAAACGGATGATATGCTGTATTCAGGCGGTAATGGGACAGGATTATCTTTTTACATCAAATATGCGGAAAATTCAACAGAAGACGACCCGACAGTAATTGCAAAAGGTGTTGATGAAAATGGGGATGAATTTGAGCAGACCATTCATATCAACAAGATAAATCCCAAATGCGCATCGATTGTGGAAATGAGGGCGTTAGAGGCGCATCTGGGTGTGGATAAAAACGGAGGACTATCTTCACTTCCCATGGAAACCGGAATGATGGGGTTACACGACAGGGCGGACTTTATGAATATGTTTGAGAAGCAGATAAGTGATATGAAGTTACTGAGCCAGAAAAGAACTGCCGCATATTATCAGTACAGTATGCAGATGTATTGGGATTTTATGAATAAGAAATGGGGGATTTGAAAAATGAGTATTAACGGAATCGGAGCAGCAGGATATCAGACAACAGGGTACGAGACAAGAAAGACAGAAAAAAATGCATCGGGAGGGAACTTTGCAAAGCAGGCGGCGGAAGCGGCACAGGCAGCAGGACAGGCGACAGCCGTTTTACACGGTGCTGATGAAGGTTCGGGAGATATTACAATTTTCTCAGGAGCTGAGCTTGTGAGCGGCTCGTCCTATTCTGTTTACAAGACACAGGACTTTGACCCGGAAAACCCTGTATATAAAGTGAAAATATGGGATAAGTCGGGAAATGTAACGGAGCAGATGGTGGATGTGTCAAAAGTAGACCCGAAAAATTGCAGTACGATTGAAATGTATGCATACACTGCCAGTCTGAAAGAAAGCGGGAAGGGCAGTTTTGAGGATACAGTGTTAAAAGCCGTAGTTGCAAAAACTGTAAAAGATAATGAAAGCAGCTCCGGTACATGGAGTTTTTCAGGGAAATTTGACTGGACAAAAATCGTGAATGACCTCATGCAGTCAGCGTATCACTATGGGGATTTGAAGGGGTACATGGATTGGAAGACGTTTTTAGGATTGTTGGAAAAATAATTTGGAAGGAGAAAAATTATTGTGAGTATTTTTGGAGTAAACGGAGCTTTAGCGGGGGCATACCGCAATGTAGACAAAACACAGAAAACAAGTACAGGAAGTGACGTGAGTTTTGCAGAGCTTGCGGCTGCAAAGGCGAAACCTCAGGGATGGGGGGTGACGGAAAAGAAAGGCGCTGGAAGTTTTTCAGACGTTTTTCCGGATTATCAGGTGATTACAAAAGTAGGAACCGGCAATGTGCAGCAGGGACTGTGGGAAAGAAATGATTTTCCGTTTGATAAATATTTTGATAACAGAACGACAGTTGACGAATTGAATAACTGGAGACCGACAGGAAAAAATCCAAAGATGTCCGATTCTGTTTCGCAAAGGCGGATGCAGGCAGTCGGTCCCATGAAAATAAGCATTGTTAT